>JANONH010000141.1:0-1773 GCA_031420735.1 Methylibium sp. | reverse complement strand
TGGCGCTGGCCGGGCAGCGGCTTGGCGCTGCGGGCGGCTTGCTGCGTGGGCTCGAGGCCGGCGATCACGCTGCTGGCGATCGGCTGGCGAGTAAAAGCCTCGATCGCACGGATCTTGCCGCGCTCGCGGTGCTCGGCGATGGTGATCGCGGTGCCGCTGCGGCCGGCGCGGCCGGTGCGGCCGATGCGGTGCACGTAGTCCTCGGCCTTCATCGGCAAGCCGAAGTTGATGACGTGGCTGATGCTCGGCACGTCGAGGCCGCGCGCGGCGACGTCGGTGGCCACCAGCACCCGCACCTGACCGTCGCGCACGTGCTGCAGGCGGCGGTTGCGCACCGCTTGCGGCATGGCGCCGTGCAGGGCCACGGCGGAGTAGCCGGCTTGCTGCAGGGATTCGGCGATCGCTTCGGTATCGATCTGCGTGCTGGCGAACACCAGCGCCTGGTCGACGTCTTCGTCGCGCAGCCAGTGCTGCAGCAACTTGTGCTTGTGGCTCAGGTTGTCGGCCCAGTGCAGGGTCTGCGTGATGTCGGCGTGCACGTCGTGGGCGCTGGCCAGCTCGAGGCGGCCGGGCGAACGCATCACGCGCGCGGCCAGAGCCATGATGCGCGCGGCGAAGGTGGCCGAGAACATGAGCGTCTGGCTACGACGGGCAGTCGCCTGGTGAATGGCTTCGAGGTCTTCGGCGAAGCCGAGGTCGAGCATGCGGTCGGCCTCGTCAACCACCAGCACTTGCGTCTGGTCGAGCACGATCTGGCCGCGTGCGTGCAGGTCGAGCAGGCGTCCGGGAGTGGCCACCACGAGTTGCGCACCGCGCAGGTCGAACAGTTGCTTGCCGAAGGGCATGCCACCCACCACGGTGGCGATGCGCAGACCGCGGGCGGCGTCGCGCAGCGGGTGGTGCTTGCTGTCGCTGCGCATGGCCTCGCTCACGCCGCGCATGAGGTCGATGGCGTCGGCCGTCACTTGCTGGGCCAACTCGCGGGTCGGGCACAAGACCACGGCGCGCGGCGTGGCAGCGCGGGTGGCGGGCGCAACACCCTCGGCGAGCAACCGCTGCAGCACCGGCAGCAAGAAGGCGGCGGTCTTGCCGCTGCCCGTTTGCGCGCTCACCATCCAGTCGCCGCCCTTGAGCGCCGCAGGAATCGCTTTCAGTTGCACGTGGGTCGGTGTGGTGAAGCCGAGCAGCGTAGTGGCATGCACCAGCGGCGAGGCCAGGCCGAGCGACTCGAAGGTCGGCGCGGAAGTGTCGGGGGTCACGATAATGGAATCAGTCACGAAGCATCCGCCGGGTTGCCGGCGGTTCCGTCTTCGCCGCGCATGGGCGCGGCATTGGTCAAGAAAAACATCGACCAACAGACGGCAATGCACTCGGGTGCAATGGCCTTGGGAAACAAGCGCTGTCAGCGCGAGGCCGGGACTGGTGACGATGCAAGAAGACCGGCGACCGAAGCCGCCGGAGATGCGCTGGCTTTGTTGCAGCGCAGCGAGATTGTGGCACAGACCCAAAGCGGCCGCACGCTTACCTCGTGCCGCAACGCGTGGGTGCAGCGGCCGTGCTCGGCCCACGCCCGGGCTGCGCTCCGGTCACGCTCATACGGTTTGGCGTTTAAACGGACGACAACGGCAGTCTGCAAACGGGTCCCATTGCCGAAACTCAAGGTCCGCTTTCTGCGTCGATCGCGCTTGGCCCGAGGACGGCGCGGCGCCCGCGCTCATGCCGGGGTACCAGAAATCGCGCGGTCGCCGCACCGCCCTCAGGCCCGGTGAGGCG
>JANONH010000140.1:0-4473 GCA_031420735.1 Methylibium sp. | reverse complement strand
GGCGATCTTGGTGGTGACGGTGGCGGTGACCGCCACTTCGTAGATGCCTTCCACCACGTTTTCGGTGTTCACGCCGAGGTTGATCTCGACCTGAGGTGCCGCCTGCTCCAAAAGGATTTGCGGCGAGTTCGGCTGCTCCAGCGACATGTCTTTCAAATAGACGCGCTGGATCTGGAACACGGGGGTGGGGTCTTGCTCGGCCATGGTGTGCATCCGTCTCGTCGGGGCAAAAAACAAAAGGCCCGCATCGCGGGCCAACACAGCGCGATTATGTCGCAGCGCTTAAAGCTTGTCGGGCTTGGGCAAGGGCCAGAAGC
Organism: Methylibium sp.; assembly: GCA_031420735.1. Classification (GTDB taxonomy): domain Bacteria; phylum Pseudomonadota; class Gammaproteobacteria; order Burkholderiales; family Burkholderiaceae_C; genus Methylibium. Next base: position 4,156 of record JANONH010000140.1, on the reverse strand, counting down.
CCCGACAGCCTCTTAGGCGGTGGCGGCTTGCAGCAGCGGCAACAGCCCGCCGCGCTGGTCGAGTGCGATGAGTTCGTCGCAGCCGCCGACGTAAGTCTCGCCGATGAAGATCTGCGGCACGGTGCGCCGGCCGGTGCTTTGCATCATGGCGGCGCGCTGCTCCGGGTCGAGGTCGACGCGGACTTCTTCGATCTGCTCGACGCCGCGCTGCTTGAGCAGCATCTTTGCGCGCTGGCAGAACGGGCACACCAGCGTGGTGTACATCTTGACGGCAGGAAAGCGGGGCGTCTGGGCAAGGCTCATGCCTGAAGTGTCTCGCAGCCGGCACAACCCTAAGCCGTGGCGGGTTGCCCAGCGCCTGCAATTACGTGGCCGATTTCCCTTGAAGGGCGGTTTTTTCGACCGGCAGTTGCGCCTCGCGCCACGCCGCGAGGCCGCCGATCAGGGAGCTGGCCCTTTCATGGCCGAGCTTGTGCAGCACGGTGACCGCCTTCGTGGAGCGCGCGCCGCTAGGGCAAATGACGACCAGCGGCAGCGCCTTGTTGCTCGGCAGGCCTTTGCCGGTCTCCAGACTTCCCAGCGGAATGTTGCGCGCGCCCGCGGCGTGACCGGCAGCGAACTCGGCCGGCTCGCTCACGTCGATCATGACGGCTCGCTCGCGGTTGATGAGCGTCACCGCGTCGGCGGCCGTCACGCGGTGGGCGCCTGCCCCGCGCCCGATGAGCGGCCAGGCAAGCAGGCCAGCGGAGAGGGCGGCGGCAACGATCAGGTACCAATTTTCAAGAATAAAGCTCACGGCAAGGGGCGCCGGTGGACCCGGCGAGGGCAAGTAAAGGAGGATTCTAGAATCCGAGCGATCCACCCGGCCGACTCGACGACCCGATACTTCCCCGCGCATGCACAAGCTCGTACTCATACGCCATGGCGAATCGACCTGGAATCTCGAAAACCGCTTCACCGGCTGGGCCGACGTCGAACTCACCGCCAAGGGCGTGAAGCAGGCTCAGGCGGCCGGGCGCCTGCTCTCGGACATGGGCTACGACTTCGACATCGCCTACACCTCGGTGCTGCAGCGTGCGATCTGGACCTTGTGGCACTGCCTGGGTTCCATGAACCGGACCTGGCTGCCGGTGCAAAATGAGTGGCGACTCAACGAACGCCATTACGGCGCGCTGCAGGGCCTCGACAAGGCCGACACGGCGGCCGAGTACGGCCACGAGCAAGTGCTGCTTTGGCGGCGCAGCTATGACACGCCGCCGCCCGCACTCGAGCCGGGCGACCCGCGTTTGCAGCGCAACGACCGCCGCTATGCGCGGCTCGAACCGGGCCAGGTGCCGCTCACCGAATGCCTTAAAGACACCGTCGAGCGCGTGCTGCCGCTCTGGAATGCGAGCCTGGCGCCGGCCATCGCGAGCGGCCAGCGGCTCGTGATCGCCGCACACGGCAACAGCATTCGCGCGCTGGTCAAGCACCTCGATTCGGTCTCCGACGCCGACATCGTCGGCGTCAACATCCCCAACGGCATTCCGCTCGTCTACGAACTCAACGCAGGCCTCGTGCCCATCCGCAGCTACTACCTCGGCGACCGGGATCTCACGGCGCATGCCGTGGCCAAGGGTCAGGGCGACGACTGAAGCCATTGCCACGCCGTAGCTGAGCTGGCGAGCGCCAAACCAGCTCAGGGCGCGGTCAGCGCCACCTCAATCGCCACGCGCAGCCGCTCGGCCAGGTCGCGGCGCGCCGCGCCCGCGCTCTCGTGCGGGGCGAGGAATTGCACCCTCACCTGCAAGCCTTGGGCGCAGGCCACGAGCCAGAGGCTTTGCAGCAAGCTGGTGTTGCCGACGTAGACCACCGCCCGGCTGACCGGCTCGCTGGCGTCGGCAAAGCGCAGGGCCACCGGCTGCACGGGTCGTTCGGTGGCGATGGCCGCCTGCAACAAGTTGGCGTGAAACGGCAGAAGGCAGTGACCCGCGCCGGTCGTGCCTTCGGGGAACACCGCCACGGTGTCGCCCGCCGCGAGCGCCTCGCCCATGTGGTGCACCACGCGCATGGCGTCGCGGCGGCGCTCGCGTTCGAGATAGAGCGAATCGGCCGCATCGACCAGCCGACTGACCAGTGGCCAGCGTTTGACTTCGGCCTTCGAGACAAAGCGGGCTTCGGGGCACAGCGCGTGAATGGCCACGATGTCGAGCCAGGAGATGTGGTTGATGACGAGCAGGGTGCCGCCGCCTTGCGCACCGCCAACACCCTGCAGGCCGACGCCAACCACACGCAGCATCTTCTGCGCCCACCACCGCACCCGCCGATGCCGCAGCGTGCGCTCGAGGCCGCGAAAACGCAGCATCACGATCGCCACACCATGCAGCAGATGCACCAGCACGCGCAGCAGCCGCCACGCAGCGCGCACGCGCCGCATCACGAAGCTGCCAGTTGGTCTGCCTCGTGCGCCACGGTCCCGGCGACCAGCGTGAACCTCACGCGGCCCCGCATTTCGTAGCCGCCGTGTGCAAAGGCAAAAGGCGTGTGCTTGCCCTGGCTGCGCAAGGCCGAAGGCGTGACCGGCCAGCGCGCGGCGGGGTCGAACACGCAGATGTCGGCCACACCGCCTTCGACGATGCGACCCGCGCTCGAAGCGAGCGTGCCGAGCGCTGCGCCCAGCACGCGCACCGGATGGCAGGTGACGGCGGTCAGGGCGCGGGAGAGGCCGACGCCGCTTTGTGCGCCCCATTCGAGCGCTAGGCCGAGCAGCAACTCCAGCCCGGTTGCGCCGGGTTCGGCTTCGGCGAAGGGCAGGGTCTTGGCATCGGCGTCGACCGGCGTGTGGTCGCTTACCAGCGCATCGATCGTGCCGTCGGCCAGGCCCGCACGCAGCGCGTCACGGTCGCGCGCCTGCCGCAGCGGCGGCACCAGGCGCATGGCCGAATTGAAGTAGCCGATGTCCATGTCGGTGAGGTGCAGCGAGTTGATGCTCACGTCGGCCGTCACGGGCAGGCCTTGGGCCTTGGCGGCCCGCACGAGTTCGACGCCGGCCGCTGTGGAGAGCCGGCAAAGGTGCACCCTGGCCCCACTGGCTCGCACCAGTTCAAACAGCGTGTGCAGCGCGATCGTCTCGGCGCTTTGCGGCACGCCCGTGAGGCCCAGCCGCGTGGCCACGGCGCCGCTGGCCGCCACCCCGCCGCCGAGCCAGGGATCGTTGGGTCGCAGCCAGACCGTGTGGCCAAAGGTGGCCGCGTACTGCAGGGCGCGTGCGAGCACTTGCGTGTTGCGCACCGGCCGCTCGGCTTGCGAGAAGCCAACGCAGCCGGCTTCGGCCAACTCGGCCATCTCGGTGAGCACCTCGCCGGCCAGGCCGCGCGTGAGCGCGCCGAGCGGAAACAAGCGACAGCGCGAGAGCTTGCGGGCGCGGAACTTGAGCATCTCGACCAGGCCCGGCTCGTCGAGCGTGGGGTCAGTGTCGGGCGGGCAGACGAGGCTGGTCACGCCGCCGGCCGCGGCGGCGGCGAGTTCGCTCTCCAACATGCCTTCGTGCTCGTGGCCCGGCTCGCGCAGCCGCGCCGCCAGGTCCACCAAGCCGGGAGCCACGACGCAGCCGGCGGCGTCGAGGCGGCGCTCGGCAGCGAACTCGGGCGAGACCGCGCCGATGCTCACGATGCGCCCGTCGGCGATGGCGACGTCGCCCCGCTCGTCGCGGCCCGTCGCCGGGTCGACCACACGACCGCCGTGGATGAGGATCTTCATGCTGGGCAGGGCGCTCGCCGGGCCAAGCTCATCTCAGTTGCTCCACCGCAGTGTGCGCGACCCGCGACGCCCGGGCCAGCCCGATGAAGCCGCCGCCGCGCACCGGCTCCGCCGGGCCGCCAGCAAGCGGCGCCCCCTTGAAGGGAAAGCGACAAAGCCGCAACGAGGTGGTCCATGTCACGCAGCGGCCAGCGGCCGCCGCGGACCGGCACCGCCGGGCCGCCAGCGGCGCCCCCTTTGAGGGGGAGCGGCGAAGCCGCAACGGGGGTGATTCATATCAAGCGTCGTTACCGGCGAGGATGGACATGACGGCCATGCGCACCGCGATGCCGTAGGTGACCTGCGGCAGGATCACGCTCTGCTTGCCGTCGGCGACGGCGGAGTCGATCTCGACACCGCGGTTGATCGGGCCCGGATG
>JANONH010000139.1:0-2617 GCA_031420735.1 Methylibium sp. | reverse complement strand
AACCGCCGAGTCGGTCTTGTTGATGTGCTGGCCGCCCGCGCCGCTGGCGCGGTAGGTGTCGGTGCGCACGTCGGCGGGGTTGATCTCGATCTCGAGCGTGTCGTCGACTTCGGGGTAGACGAACACGCTGGCAAAGCTGGTGTGGCGCCCGCCGGCGGAGTCGAACGGGCTCTTTCTCACCAGACGGTGCACGCCGGTTTCGGTGCGCAGGTGACCAAAGGCGTAGTCGCCCTCGATCTTGATCGTGGCCGAACGGATGCCGGCGACGTCGCCCTCGGTTTCTTCCATCACCTCCACCTTGAAGCCCTTGCGCTCGCAGTAGCGCAGGTATTGGCGCAGCAGCATCTGCGCCCAGTCGCAGGCTTCCGTGCCGCCGGCGCCGGCCTGGATGTCCAGGAAGCAGGGCATCGGGTCGGCCGGGTTGCTGAACATGCGGCGGAACTCGAGCTGCTCCACCTGGGCCGCCAGCCCCTGGGTCTCGCCGTGGATGGCCGTGAGGCCGTCGTGGTCGCCTTCTTCCTTGCTCATCTCGAACAACTCGGCGTTGTCCGAGAGGTTGCGCTCCAGCGAGCCGAGCGTCTGCACCACGGTTTCGAGCAACTTTTTCTCGCGCCCGAGCGACTGCGCATTCTTCGGGTCGCTCCAGACGGTGGGGTCTTCGAGCGCGGCGTCGACCTCGCTCAGGCGACGCGATTTTTCATCGAAGTCAAAGATACCCCCGGAGGTCGCGCGTGCGTTGGGCGAGGTCGCTCAGTTGCGTGCCCAGGGCGTTGATTTGTTCGGTGTCCATGGCGGGTCTTTCTCTTGTCTTGGGGGCCGCAGAGGCTGCGTGCCGAAGGCGCGGATTTTTACACGGGCCCAGCGTGCTCGATGAGACTTCAGAGCGGCACTCGGGGCCCAACAAGCCCGTGTCTTGAATGCAGAGCGAAATCAGGGCGCAGCCAGGAAGTCTTCGAGCCGTGCGGCCAGCGCCTCGGCTTGGTCGTGGTGCAGCATGTGGCCGGCCTCTTCGATCACCACGCGCTGCTGCCTCGGCACGCGCGCGAGTCGCGCCTCGAACTCGCTCCTCGGGTAGCGCTCGCCCCAATACTTTTTCATGTCGGTGGCCGCACCCTCCACCCACAGGAGCGGTGCCTCGATGCGCTCCCAGCAGGCCAGCGCCTCTTCGGCGCGGTAGGGCACCGGGTTGCTGCGCTTGTGGGCCGCGTCGCCCAGGATGCGCCAGCGGCCACTCGCGGCGTCGAGCCGCGCCCAGTGCGGTGCCAGCCAATGGGCGCGTTCGGGCGCCAGGCGCGGGTTGTTCTTGCACAGGCGCGCGGCCACCTGGTCGAGCGACGCGTAGTCGGCCAGGCGCTGCGGTGCCTTCAATTCGTCGAGCCAGGTGGCCAGGTGAGCGGGTGCCTCGCTCGGCTTGGACGCCGGCAGACCGAAGCCTTCGAGGTTGACGAGTCGGCGCACGCGGGCGGGCCGCACGCCTGCATAGAGCATGGCCACGTTGCCGCCCATGCTGTGGCCGAGCAGGTCCACCGGTGCGGCGGGCGAGCAGTGGTCGAGCAGGGCGTCGAGGTCGCCCAGGTAATCGGGGAACCAGTAGCTGTCGGCGCCCGATGAATCGGAGCGGCCGAAGCCGCGCCAGTCGGGGGCGATCACGAGGCGCTCGGAGTGCATGGCATCGACCAGGAACTGGAACGAGGCGCCGACGTCCATCCAGCCATGCAGCAGCACCAGCGGCGGCGCGCTCGGCGTCGCGTTCTCTGCGCTGCCCCACACTTGCGCGTGGCAGCCGAGGCCGCGTAGCGAGATGAATTCGGAGCGCGCGGCGCGGCGTGGCGTGTAGGCAGTGGGGTTCATGGGGCGCACTGTAGCGAGCGGCGCCTGAGTGGCTGTTGACTCCGGTTGCTGCTCGATAGGTGCTGGGCAGGAGCGAAGCCGGCTGTGACGCTGTGCTGCGCTCATGCCCGGGGACAGAGCCCCGGGCGTCCGCCAGGCACAAACAGTCCTCAGGACTGTTTGTGTCCGGGCGAACTCCCCCGCCCGGGCTGCGCCCGGTCTCCTCCTTTACTTCACTTCGCACAGCGCCACAGCCGGCTTCGCTCGGGTGGCGGCGTTTCGTTCTCGGCAAGCCGAATTGGCAATTGGCGAAGCCGGGGGCGCTCAGAGGGTGTGAACCCATCCGGCGTGTCCGAGCGGGGCGCCGGATTGCGCACAATCAAGGCGCAAAGCACAGCCGTAGCTCGGGCTACGGCGAGCATTTGCAACGCCGAGTGGGCGCGATATGGCGACACGAGCGGGCATGACGGATGGGTTCACACCCTCTCAGCCCGGCGCCTGGAAGCCGAGCGCGCGGTAGGTGAGCACGAGCGTGTCGCGGTGTCCGATGGAGGCACCGTGTTCGGGCTGAATCGGCGTGCTCTCGTGCACCACGCGCGGGTCGTCGAGCAAGAGCGCGGTCCACGGCTGCGTGAGCGTGAAGCGCACGCCGTTCGGGCCGCAGGCGTCGAACACGCGCGTCTCGCCGCCGAGCACGCCGCGGCGGCCGACGAAAACGACCGCCACGAAGTCGACGCCGTCGCGGTGGGCGCCTTCGGGCGTGGGCCGCCCGACGCCGCCTTCGGTG
>JANONH010000138.1:0-1935 GCA_031420735.1 Methylibium sp. | reverse complement strand
GTCGCTCATCGGCTGGAAGGAGTACGAGATGGAGGTGGTGCGCGACAAGGCCGACAACTGCATCATCGTCTGCTCGATCGAGAACCTCGACCCGATGGGCATCCACACCGGCGACTCGATCACCGTCGCCCCGGCGCAGACTCTTACCGACAAGGAATACCAGGTGATGCGAAACGCCAGCATCGCGATCCTGCGCGAGATCGGCGTCGACACCGGCGGCTCCAATGTGCAGTTCTCCATCAACCCGGCCGACGGCCGCATGACGGTGATCGAGATGAACCCGCGCGTCTCGCGCAGCTCGGCGCTGGCCTCCAAGGCGACCGGTTTTCCCATCGCCAGGGTGGCCGCCAAACTGGCCGTGGGCTACACGCTCGACGAGCTGCGCAACGACATCACGGGCGGTGCGACGCCGGTGTCTTTCGAGCCCAGCATCGACTACGTGGTGACGAAGATTCCGCGCTTCGCGTTCGAGAAGTTTCCCGCCGCCGACTCGCGCCTGACCACGCAAATGAAGTCGGTGGGCGAGGTGATGGCCATGGGCCGCACCTTCCAAGAAAGCTTCCAGAAGGCGTTGCGCGGCCTTGAAACCGGCATCGACGGCCTGTGCGAGCGCACCGCCTGCACCGCGGCCGACCGCGACGAGATCATCCAGGAGATCGGCGAGGCCGGGCCGGAGCGCATCTTGTTTGTCGCCGACGCGTTTCGCATCGGCATGTCGCGCCAAGAGGTGTTCGAAGAAACCGCCATCGACCCCTGGTTCTTGGCGCAGATCGAAGAACTGGTGCGCATCGAGCAGGGCCTAGGCGGGCGAAGTCTCGCCGGCCTCAGCGACAAGGAGCTGCGTTTCTTGAAGCAAAAGGGCTTCTCCGACAAGCGCCTTGCGAAGTTGCTCGCGACCCACCAGCACGAGGTGCGCGCCGCGCGGCATGCACGCGGCATCCGGCCGGTCTACAAGCGCGTGGACACCTGCGCGGCGGAGTTCGCCACCGAAACCGCCTACCTCTACTCGAGCTACGACGAGGAGTGCGAGGCCGAGCCTTCGTCGGCCAAGAAAATCATGGTACTGGGCGGCGGGCCCAACCGCATCGGTCAGGGCATCGAGTTCGACTACTGCTGCGTGCACGCCGCACTGGCGCTGCGTGAAGACGGCTACGAGACCATCATGGTCAACTGCAACCCCGAAACCGTGTCGACCGACTACGACACCTCCGACCGCCTCTACTTTGAGCCGGTCACGCTCGAAGACGTGCTCGAAATCGTCGACAAGGAGCGCCCGGTCGGCGTGATCGTTCAGTACGGTGGGCAGACGCCGCTCAAGCTCGCGCTCGACCTGGAACGCGCAGGGGTTCCCATCATCGGCACCTCGCCCGACTCCATCGACATCGCCGAGGACCGCGAGCGCTTCCAGCAGCTTCTGCACCGGCTGGGCCTGCGCCAGCCGCCCAACCGCACCGCGCGCACCGAGGAGCAGGCCCTGCTGCTGGCGCGCGAGATCGGCTACCCGCTCGTGGTGCGCCCGAGCTATGTGCTTGGCGGGCGCGCGATGGAGATCGTGCACGGCGACAAGGACCTCGAGCGCTATATGCGCGAGGCGGTGCGCGTGAGCGAGAAATCACCGGTGCTGCTGGACCGCTTTCTCGACGACGCGGTGGAGGTCGACGTCGACTGCATCGGCGATGGCCACGAGGTCATGATCGGCGCCATCATGGAGCACATCGAACAGGCGGGAGTGCATTCGGGCGATTCGGCTTGTTCGCTGCCGCCCTACACGCTGTCGCCTGCGCTGCAAGACGAGTTGCGCCGCCAGACCACCCTCATGGCGAAGGCCTTGAAGGTGGTGGGCCTCATGAACGTGCAGTTCGCCATCCAGGGCAAGGGCGAGCAGGCGGTCGTGTTCGTGCTCGAAGTCAACCCGCGTGCTTCGCGCACCGTGCC
>JANONH010000137.1:0-3266 GCA_031420735.1 Methylibium sp. | reverse complement strand
TTGCGCGGCAATCGACTCCGGCGTCTGCGGGCGCACCGCCACGTTGGCGTCGGCGCTGCACTTGGGGCAGTACTGGGTGCCGAGCTTCACATAGAGCAGGCGCAGGAAGTGGTAGACCTCGGTGGTGGTCGCAACGGTGCTTTTGCGCCCGCCGCGCGAGAGCCGCTGCTCGATGGCCACGGTGGGCGGAATGCCGTAGACGGCGTCGACCTCGGGGCGACCGGCCGGCTGCACGATGCTGCGCGCGTAGGCATTCAGCGATTCGAGGTAGCGGCGCTGGCCTTCGTTGAACAAAATGTCGAACGCCAGGGTGCTCTTGCCCGAGCCCGACACGCCGGTAACGACGCTGAACTTGCCGCGCGGAATGTTGACCGAAAGGCCCTGCAGGTTGTGCTCGCGCGCGTTGACGATCTGGATCGCGCCTTGCGGCGCCGCGGCGGCCGCAGGGCCGGGCAGCACGGCCGCGTAGTCGGCCCGCGGCTCGCGCACCGCCATCGCCGCGCCGCCCTCGCCGAGAGCGCTTGCATACGCGCGCAGCGCCGCGCCGGTGTGCGAGCTCGGGTGCGCCTTCACCTGCTCGGGCGTGCCCGCGGCGACCAGCTCGCCGCCGCCTTCGCCGCCTTCGGGCCCGAGGTCGAGCAGCCAGTCGGCCGCGGCGATGACGTCGAGGTTGTGCTCGATGACGATCAGCGAATGCCCGGCCTCGAGCAGCTTGCGAAAGGCGCGCATCAGCTTGGCGATGTCGTCGAAGTGCAGGCCGGTGGTGGGCTCGTCGAACATGAACAGCGTGCCTTTTCGGGCCAGCGCCTGGCGCGAGCTGCTGCCGCTCTTGGCGGCCTCGGCCAGGAAGCCGGCGAGCTTGAGGCGCTGCGCCTCGCCGCCGCTGAGCGTGGGCACCGGCTGGCCGAGCTTGATGTAGTCCAGGCCGACGTCGGCCAGCGGCTGCAGCGCGCGCACGACGTCGCGGTCTTCGGCGAAGTGGCGCACGGCGTCGGCCACGGTGAGCTCGAGCACGTCGTGCACGTCGAGCAGCCGGCCGCCGCGCTCGATCTTCACTTCCAGGAGTTCGGCGCGAAAGCGCTTGCCGTCGCAGTCGGGGCAGCGCAGGTAGACGTCGGAGAGAAATTGCATCTCGACATGCTCGAAGCCCGAGCCGCCACAGGTCGGGCAGCGGCCGTCACCGGCATTGAAGCTGAACATCACCGGGCCGTAAGCGCGCTGGCGCGCCAGCGGCGCATCGGCCAGGATGGCGCGCAAGGCGTCGAAGGCGCCAACGTAGCTGGCCGGGTTGGAGCGCGCGGTCTTGCCGATCGGCGATTGGTCGACGAACACGGCGTCGCCGAGCCAGTCGGCGCCGAGCAAGCGGTCGTGGCGGCCCGGCGCCTCGCTCGGGCGGCCGAAGTGGCGCTGCAGCGCGGGGAACAGCACGTCCTGCATGAGGCTGCTCTTGCCCGAGCCCGAGACGCCGGTCACCACCACCAGCCGCTGCAAGGGGAACTCGACCGTCAGGTTCTGCAGGTTGTGTTCGCGCGCGCCTTCGAGCACGAGCCGCGGCGTGCCGTCGGTCACCAGGCGCGAGAGCCCCAGGCCAATGCGGCGGCGCGCGCCGAGGTAGGCGCCGGTCATGGTGTCGGCGCGCTTCAGGTCCTCGGGCGTGCCGTCGAAGACGATGCGCCCGCCCTGCGTGCCGGGCCCCGGGCCCATGTCGATCACGCGGTCGGCGGCCAGCATCACGGCCGGGTCGTGCTCGACCACCACCAGGGTGTTGCCGGCATCGCGCAGGCGGTGCATGGCCTGGTTGATGCGGTGCATGTCGCGCGGATGCAGGCCGATGGAAGGCTCGTCGAGCACGAACAAGGTGTTGACCAGCGAGGTGCCGAGCGCCGTGGTGAGGTTGATGCGCTGCACCTCGCCACCCGAAAGCGTGCGGCTTTGGCGGTCGAGCGTGAGGTAGGCGATGCCGACGTCGCACAGATAAGACAAGCGCGCGCGGATCTCGCCGAGCAGCAGGTGCAGCGGGCCATCGGCACTCGCCGTTGGCGCTTGCCCCGGCCCACGCGGCGACGGGCCCGGCAGCGCCGGTGACGCGGCATTGGCATTGGCGTCGACACCGACGCGCGGCGTACGCCCTTCATCGAAAAAGCGCCGCAGCCGCTCGATCGGCAGCAGCATGAGGTCGTGCAGGCACAGGCCCGGCAGCGCCTCGAGCTGCGCGCGCGACCAGCCCACGCCGAGCGGCATGAAGCGTTTGCCGGGTGCGAGCACCGCGTCGGCCGCCGCCTTGCTGCCGACCCGCCAGAGCAGCGATTCGAGCTTGAGCCGCGCGCCGCCGCACACGTGGCAGGGCGTGTAGCTGCGGTACTTGGACAAGAGCACGCGGATGTGCATCTTGTAGGCCTTGCTCTCGAGGTACTCGAAGAAGCGCTTGACGCCGTACCACTGCTTGTTCCAGTTGCCTTTCCAGTCGGGCGCGCCCTCGATCACCCAGGCGCGGTGCGCCTCGCTGAGCTGCGACCAGGCGCTGTCGCGCGGGATGCCGGCCTCGCCCGCGTACTTTAGAAGGTCGGCGTGGGCCTCCTTCCAGGCCGGCGTGGAAAGCGTCTTGATGGCGCCGCCGCGCAGGGTCTTGCGCTCGTCGGGGATGACGAGGCCGTAGTCGACGCCGATCACGCGGCCGAAGCCACGGCAGGTCTCGCAGGCGCCGAAGGCGGAGTTGAACGAGAACATCGACGGCTGCGGGTCGCTGTAGTGCGCCTCGCTGTCGGGGCTGTGCAGGCCGGCGGAGAAGCGCCACAGTTCGTGGCCCGCATCCGCATCCACGCCCGCGGCATAGACGTTGACGCGGCCGCCACCGCGCTTGAGTGCTGCTTCCAGCGCCTCGATCACGCGCGACTTCTCGGCGCTGTCCAGGCGCATGCGATCGGCCACGACGTCGAGCAGCTTGCGCGGCCCGGTGGGCGTGGCGATCTCGCGCTCGGCCTGCACCCGTGCGTAGCCGCTTGCGGCGAGCCACTGCTCGACGTCGGCGGCGCTGGCGCTGGCCGGCAGTTCGACCGGAAAGGTGATCACGAGGCGCTGGCCCGCCGCGCTGCGCCGCTCGAGCTCGCAATAAATCGACTCCGGGTCGTCTTCGCGCACCGGCAGGGCGGACTGGCGGTCGAACAACTGCGCCGCGCGCGCGAACAGCAGCTTGAGGTGGTCGTTGAGCTCGGTCATCGTGCCCACCGTCGAGCGCGAGGTGCGCACCGGGTTGGTCTGGTCGATGG
>JANONH010000136.1:0-7745 GCA_031420735.1 Methylibium sp. | reverse complement strand
TGGTGCGCATCGAAGACCTCGACCGGCCGCGCTGCCTGCCCGGCGCCGACACGACCATCCTCGCCCAACTCGCCGCGCTTGGCCTGCACAGCGACGAGCCGCCGACGTGGCAGAGCGCGCGAACCCACCTCTACCAAGCCGCGCTCGAGCGTCTGGTGGCGCGCGATTTGGCCTACCCCTGTGCCTGCAGCCGGCAGGACGTGGCCGCCCGGGCGGCACTCGGCTCGCCCACCGTCTGCCACGGCCAAGCGGTCTATGCCGGCACCTGCCGGCCCTCGAACGGCGGCCTGCGGGGCCGCGCACCGCGCGCCTGGCGGTTTTTGCTTGCGGCCGGGGCCGACTCGCAAGTGCACTGGTGCGACCGCCGCCTCGGCGAGCAAGGCCAACAGGTCGATCGCAGCGTGGGCGACTTCGTGCTGCGCCGCGCCGACGGCCTGTGGGCCTACCAGCTTGCGGTGGTGGTCGACGATGCCGAACAAGGGGTCGGCGACATCGTGCGGGGCGAAGACCTGGCCGACAACACGCCGCGCCAAATTTTGCTGCAGCGCGCGCTTGGCGTGCCGACGCCGCGCTACCTGCACACGCCCCTGGTGCGCGCGCCCGACGGTGCCAAACTCAGCAAGCAGCACGGCGCGCCCGCGGTCGACGTGAGCGGGCCCGCGCCGGCCTTCGCGGCCCTGCGCGAGGCCGCTGCCGTGCTTGGGCTCGCGCCTGTCGAGGCGCTCGCCGTGCACGAATGGCTGGTGGCCTCGGTGGCGTGCTGGCGCGAACGCTATGGGTTGTAGGAATGTAGGAAGCCGCTTACGCCCTGCCGCGCACTGCGCTGATTACAGCCCTGCGGTGCATTGACTAACATTTGTTCAAGATGTTTTCCAGCAGCCTGCCCGCTCACCGTGCGTTTCTTGTGGAAGACAGCCCTGTCATCCGGGCCAACCTCGTCGACACTCTCGAGGAGTTGTTGCCGATGTTGGTGGTGGGTTGGGCCGACAGCGAGGCGTCGGCCCGAGCTTGGCTCGAGGCGCACCCCGACGAGTGGGACCTGCTCATCGTCGACATTTTTCTCACCCAGGGTTCGGGCCTGGGCGTGATCAAGGCCTGCCAGCGCCGCGCCCCCGAGAGGAAACTCGCGGTGCTCAGCAACTACGCCACGCCCGACATGCGCGCTAAATGTCTGGAGCTCGGTGCCGACGCCGTGTTCGACAAATCGAATGAAATCGATGCGCTGATCGCGTTTTGCGCGCGCCTCGACCGCACGCTGCTGCAGGCTTGAGCCGATGGCCCACCCCGCCGCGCCCCGGGCGGCTGGCGGTGCCCGCCCCACCGCACGGCCCCGGCCCTTACTGAATGAGCCCGTTCTTGAGCGCGTAGTAGGTGAGGTCGCTGTTGGACGCGAGCTTCATCTTCTCCATCACGCGGGTTCGGTAGGTGCTGACCGTCTTGACGCTCAGCGACAGGCTTTCAGCGATCGCGCCGATGGTTTCGCCCTGGGCGAGCCTCAGAAACACCTGCAATTCGCGCTCGGAGAGCTGTTCGTGCAGCGGGCCATCGCCCTTGCCGCTGCTGTGCTGCTCGGCCAGCAGTTCGGCCACCGCCGCCGAGATGTAGCGCCGCCCGCGCGCGAGCATGCGCACCGCGGCGAGAATTTCACTCGGCTCGCACTCCTTGTTGAGGTAGCCGCTCGCACCCTGCTTGAGCAGTGCCGTGGCGTAATGCGATTCCGGGAAGCTGCTCAAGATGAGCACCGGCAGCTCCGGCGCGCGTGCCTTGATGCCCAGCAGCACGTCGACGCCGTTCTGGTCGGGCATGGAGACGTCGAGAATGAGTACATCGATGCCGCCGGCACGCACGAGATCGAGCGCCTCGCGGCCATTGGCGGCCTCGCCCACCACCTGCAAATCCATCTCGTCGGCGAGATACTGGCGCAGGCCGGCCCTCACGATGGCGTGGTCGTCGACGATCACTACCCGGATGGTCATGGCATGAGGCTCGCTTTAACGAATGGCTGCAAACGATTCTAGGACCCGCCCGTCCAGGAAGCAGCCCTCGCTTCGGGGCCGCTCCTTGTTGGCACTCACGCTCGCGCTGCTCGCGCTGGCGGCGCGACAGCGGCCCCGCTCGCGTGTGGCCAAGCGCCAGCACTCGGGGGGCGCAGCGCATGTCGGCCCGCAAGCGCAGCTCGAACGGTGCTCGCAGCAGCTCACCGACCTGGCGCACCACCTCCAAATGCAGCAAGAAGCCGAGCGCAGCCGGCTGGCGCGCGAACTGCACGACGAACTCGGCGCCCTGCTCACCTCGGCCAAGCTCGACGTCGCCCGGCTCAAGTCGCGCCTGCCGCTGCGCACGCCCGAGATCGACGAACGCCTCGCCCACCTTGGCGAAGTGCTCAACAAGGGCATTGCGCTAAAGCGCCGCATCATTGAAGACCTGTGGCCTTCGGCGCTCGGCCACCTGGGCCTCGTCGCGTCGCTGGAAATCCTCACCCGCGAATTCGCCCAGCGCTCGGGGTTGGCGATGCAGGCCGAACTGCTTGCGGTGCCGGTCGGGGCGAACGCGGCCTTGAGCGTTTACCGCTTCGTCCAAGAAGCCCTGGGCAACATCGAGCGCCACGCCGTGGCCGAGCGAGTGGAGGTGCGGCTCTGGGGGGCCGCGGGTGGCGTGGAAGCGACGGTGCTCGACGACGGCGTGGGTTTCGACCCCGCGGCCGTGTCCGCCAGCGCCCATGGTCTTGCGGGCATGCGCCTGCGCATCGAAGCCGAAGGCGGGCAGATGCAGGTGCGCTCGCAGCCGGGTCAGGGTTGTTGCGTGCGAGCCTGGTTGCCGCTCGGCGAGCCCGCCGCGACTTCGCCCGGCTAGTCGCGGCGTGGTGCTCGCCGCGACACGCGGCGACGCGGCAGCGCAGCAACCGGGCAACGCGGCAACGCGCACTCTTGCGTGTTGTCGGCCAAGTCCTACAGCGCTAACTAACGCTGGACGACAAGCGCCGACGCACTCTTCCCATGGCCCGCAGCGTGCTGCGCTTTTAGAGTCGAGCCTCGTTGAACAGGAGTCGGACATGCTGCACTATGCGATCGTCTTCCTCGTGATTGCACTGATCTCCGCGCTGTTTGGTTTTGGCGGCATCGCCGCCAGCGCAGCGGGCATCGCCAAACTGCTTTTCTTCGTCTTCATCGTGCTGGCGGCGGCGGGCTTCTTGCTCGGCATGAAGCAAAAGCGGTGAATCCTCGATGTGCCGGCGCGCTGGCACGTCGCCCACAAAAACTTTTGAGGAATTCAACATGAATAGCACCCACGGCTCCTACCGGGACAGCGCAAACCAAGGCATGCACCGCGTGGCAGACGATGCCAACCGCCTGCTCGAAAGCGTGAGCGACCGCGTCCTGCCCAGCGCACGCCGCCTGGCTTCACAAGCCGAGTCCCTGGCCTATCGCGGCTACGACAGCCTGCGCGAAGGCTCCCAGCAGCTTCGCGACCGCGCCGCCTATGCGGGCGAGCGGAGCGTGCGCTATGTGCGCGACGAGCCGGTGAAGTCGGTTCTTATCGCCGCCGTGGCCGCGGGCTGCCTCATGGCCCTGGCGCACTGGCTGGCGAGCCGCAACGAGCACTGACGCATCCGCTGGGGCCGCCGGGCCGCTCATCGCGCCGGCCGTGCAAACGGTCAGCCGCGATGCGCAAAGGCAGCGTCAAGGCGCGAGCAGGTGTGCTCGGTAAAACACCAGTTCGTCGATCGACTCATGCGCGTCGGCCAACGCGGTGTGCGCCTGCGCTTTTTTAAAACCCTCCAGGATGCCCGGCTTCCAGCGCTTGGCGAGTTCCTTCAAGGTGCTGACGTCAAGGTTCCGGTAGTGAAAAAATGCCTCGAGCGCGGGCATGGTGCGCGCCAAGAAGCGCCGGTCCTGGCAGACCGAATTGCCGCACATCGGTGATTTGCCTGCGCCGACATAAGTTTTCAGGAAGGCGATCACCTCGGCTTCGGCCTGGGCCTCATCGACCGTCGAAGCCTTGACCCGCGCGGTCAGACCGCTGCGTCCATGGGTGCCCGTGTTCCAGGCGTCCATGGCGTCGAGCACGGCGTCGCTCTGGTGCACGGCGAACACCGGTCCATCGATGCGCGTGGTGAGGTTGGCGTCGGTCACCACCACCGCCACCTCGATGATGCGGTCGGCCATCGGGTCCAGGCCGCTCATTTCGAGGTCGATCCAAACCAGGTTCTGGTCGTTCCTTGCCAGCCTTGCGCCGGCCTCGTTAATGATTGCGCTCATGGGGTCGGGCGTCTTTCGCTGGCTTGGTATCAAGGGGAAAGCACCCCAAGCTTCGCTCGCGCCGAGCCGGCGGTTGCCGGGCTGGTGCAAGCGACCATGGGTTGCTGCAGAGCGCCGAATTGTGGGCCAACGATTGCGGGCCAACATTTACACTGACCCGAATGCAGCCCTTGCTCCCGACCTTTCTATTCGTCGTATTTCTCGGCGCCTCTTTGCTGCTGCGCCTGTGGCTGGCCGGGCGCCAGATTCGGCATGTGTCGGCGCACCGCATAGCCGTGCCTGCGGCCTTTGCAAGCACGGTGGATTTGCCAGCCCACCAGCGCGCGGCCGACTACACGCTCGCCAAGCTGCGCCTGGGCAGCGTGAACATGGCACTCGGCACGGCGGTCTTGCTTGGCTGGACGCTGCTTGGCGGCCTCGATGCGCTCAATGGCCTGTTGCTCGAGCACGCCCGACCGTTGCTGGGCGACCTCGGCTACCAGCTCGCCTTGCTGTGCGCCTTCGCCGCGATCGGCGGCCTGGTCGAGCTGCCGCTCGAAGCCTGGGGCACCTTCGTGCTCGAGCAGCGCCACGGCTTTAACCGCATCACCGCCCGCCTTTGGTGGGCCGACCTGTTCAAGTCGACCGCCCTGGCGGCTGCGGTGGGTTTGCCGCTGCTCGCGTTGCTGCTGTGGCTCATGGGCGCAGCCGGGCCGCTGTGGTGGGTCTGGGGCTTTGGCGTCTGGGTGGTCTTCAACCTGCTTGCCTTGCTGGTCTATCCGGGCCTCATCGCACCTTTGTTCAACAAGTTCCAGCCGCTTGAAGACGGCGCGCTCAGGGCGCGCGTCGAAGCGCTCATGGCGCGCTGCGGCTTTGCCGCCAAGGGACTGTTCGTGATGGACGGAAGCCGTCGCTCGGCCCATGCCAACGCCTACTTCACTGGCCTCGGTGCCTCCAAGCGCGTGGTGTTCTTCGACACCCTGCTGGCGCGGCTGTCGCCGAGCGAGGTGGAGGCGGTGCTGGCCCACGAGCTCGGCCACTTCAAGCACCGCCACGTACTCAAGCGCGTGCTCGGCATGTTTGCACTCAGCCTGGGCGCGTTCGCGCTACTCGGCTGGTTGTCGCAGCAAGTCGGCTTCTACGTCGGCCTGGGCACCACGCCCAGCATGGCGGCACCCAACGACGCGCTGGCGCTGCTCTTGTTCCTGCTCGTGGGCCCGGTGTTCGCGTTCTTCGTCACGCCGCTCTTTGCCGGCCTCTCGCGCAAGCACGAGTTCCAGGCCGACGCCTACGCCTGCGCGCAAACCAGCGCGCACGAGCTTGGCAGCGCGCTGCGCAAGCTCTACGAAGACAACGCCGCGACACTCACCCCCGACCGGCTCTACGCGCGCTTCTACTACTCCCACCCGCCGGCTTGCGAGCGCTTGCAGGCCATGGGAGCGCTCGGGGCGCAGGCGGCCTGATGGAGTCGCTCGCTTGACCCGCGCGGTCGAACTCGACATCGGGCGGGTGGTGGCCGGCCATGGCCGGCATTACCTCGTCGAAACGCCCGAAGGCCGGCGCCTCATCTGCCACCCGCGCGGCAAGAAAAGCGATGCGGTGGTGGGCGATATGGTGCGTTGGCAGTCCACCGGTGGCGACGACCAAGAAGGCGTCATCGAGCACCTCGAGCCGCGCCGCAACCTGCTGTTTCGGCAAGACGACTACAAGACCAAATCGTTCGCCGCCAACCTGGACCTGCTGTTGGTCTGGATCGCCGTGGAGCCGCAGTTCAGCGAGTCGCAACTCGCACGCTCGCTCATCGCGGCCGAATCGGCCGGCATCGAGGCGGCCATCGTGCTCAACAAGAGCGACCTGCCCGACGCCGCCTTGCAGCTCGACAGGCTCGCGCCCTACACCGCCATGGGCTACCACGTCATCGAGCTTTCGCTCAAGACCGAACGCGAGGCCGCCAAGGCGCTGCTCGAGCCCGCAATCGCGGGCCGCACCACGCTCGTGCTGGGGCCTTCGGGCAGCGGCAAGAGCACCCTCATTAATGCGATGGTGCCCGACGCCAAGGTGCAGGTCGGCGAGCTGTCGAAGGCGCTCGCCGCCGGCCGGCACACCACCACCAGCACGCGCTGGTATTGGGTCGACCGCGAGGCCGGCACGGCGCTCATCGACTCGCCGGGCTTCCAGGAGTTCGGCCTGCAACAAATCGCGCCCACCGACTTGCCCGCCTACATGCCCGACCTGCGCCGGCACACCGGTGGCTGCCGTTTTTACAACTGCAGCCACCGGTCTGAGCCGGGCTGCTCCGTCATCGCCGCGCTAGAGCGCGGCGAAATCGACAGCAACCGTTGGCGCATTTACCGCCAACTGATGGACGAACTCTCGAGCGGCACGCGGCGCTGAAAACGCCGGCGCGGCGCGCGCCGGCTTCGGGTCGAGCAAGCCAACACGGGCGGCGACTCGGCCTTGGCTGCGTGGGCAAAAATGCCCATGGATCAGTCATCCTCGTGCACGCGGTGCTCGATGTCGAGCTTGCTCATGTAGCGGGCGTAGTACCAGACGATCGCAAGGTACACGATCAAGGCACCCTGCCCAGCCATCCAGACGCTGAAAGGCCAGCCGAAAAAACTGAAGCTCAGCTCGCGTGCGCAGTAGGCAGCCACGAAGGTGACGACAAACCACACAAGCAGCAGCAGCGCGGTGATGCGCAGGTTCGCGCGCCAGTACGCACGATGTTTCTCGCTCGGCGGCGTCAGCGGCATGCGTCGACCCCGACTTGCATGCACAGGTCGATCTTGATCGCGGTTGCCGTGAGCCAGAGCGTTGCAAGCAACACGAACGCCGCGAGCGGAATGTGCCGGTCGAGCACCACGCGCGGGGTGATCCAGCGCGTGAGCTGCACGAAGGGGCGCGTCAGAACCTGAAACAGGCGCACGAAGAAATTGCTGTCCCGCTGTCGCGCGGCAAGGATGCCGAGCAGCCATTGGCCGAGCAGCGAGAGCAGCGCGATCTCGGCAACGAGCTTGACTGAAGAAGCGATGAGCAGCACCGATGCCTTCCGTGACGGGTCGGCCGATTATTGTTCGGTGCTTACGAGAAGACCCCTTGGATTGAGTTCAAGGTCCGCTTTCTGAGTCGATCGCGCTTGGCCCGAGGACGGCGCGGCGCCCGCGCTCATGCCGGCGTTGCAGAAATCGCTCGTTCGCCGCGTAAAAACGAAAACGGGCTGCTCGCAGCAGCCCGTAGAACAACGCGTGAGGTACTTTAAATCAGCGGCCGTCGCGCGAGCCGAAGCGGGAACCGCCGTCGCGGCCGCCAGGCTGTGCACCGCGGCCGTAGCCGCCACCGCCCGTGCGGGCGTTGCGGTTCTGGCCATGGCGCTGGCCGGGCAGCGGCTTGGCGCTGCGGGCGGCTTGCTGCGTGGGCTCGAGGCCGGCGATCACGCTGCTGGCGATCGGCTGGCGAGTAAAAGCCTCGATCGCACGGATCTTGCCGCGCTCGCGGTGCTCGGCGATG
>JANONH010000135.1:0-1984 GCA_031420735.1 Methylibium sp. | reverse complement strand
AGTGCTTGAGAGATGCTTCTAGCGATGTCTGCGCCGCTGTGGGGATCAAACAGCGCGTCCGCGCGGCCGATCACCTCCGGCAAGCTGGAAGTATTGGCTGCCACAACAGCACGCCCACAAGACATGGCTTCAAGTGCCGGCAGTCCAAAGCCTTCGTGCCAGGAGGGGAACACGAAAAGCTTGCACAGGTTGTAGAGCGCGACGAGGTCTGAATCCGAGACGAAGCCGGTGAACACCACCTCATCGGCGTCAAGGCCGCTGTCAACAACCAGCTTCGAAAGGCGACTGCGGTCGGCAGGCTGAACTGAGCAAACGATCGCCAACTGGTGAACGCTCCGCAGGCTCTTCTGAAGCAAGGCGTAGGCCCGAATCAGACCTTCAATGTTCTTTCGATGGTCGATGCCACCCGTGTACATGATGAACGACCGTGAAAGTCCAAGTCGCTCCAGCACTTCACTTCGGCGTGCTTCGTCGATTTCCATGGGCTTGAACCGCGGGTCTGCGGCTGTCGAAATCGACAAGCATGCGCTTGGGTCGGCACTGAGATAGCGTAAGGCCTCCCGTCGCGAAGCGTCCAAGATAGCCAGGAGCACTTTGGCCCGCCTTGCGGATGCCAGCTTCCGCTCGTACCACTCTTCTACTTCAGGGTTCTCCAGGTACTGCTTGCGGTTGATCAGAGGAATCAGGTCGTAGAGGATGACGGCCGTCGGGACGGCCTGGTCGAGCAAGCCCACACTGGTGACGGCACCATCATTGAGACCTTCGAACAGACTGGTCACCAGCACGACATCGGGGCGCAAGCTGTTGATGAAGGCTTCGCGCAGCAACTCGCAGGCGCCGCGCCGCCAAGGATTGGCGTCGGGGCCGAGCTCGCCACTTCCCGGCGATCCTTCCCAAACTCGAATGTTCTCTTTGGGAAGAACCTGCGAGAACTGCGCCCGCAAGCTCTCAATGGTATTTGCGAAGGCACCGTTTAATGCGAGCAGTACTTCATGTGTACCGCGCTGCTGGATCACGGCCTCTGCCAGCGCAATGCTGTAGCGGCCAATGCCCCGATTGCGCGAGCCGGTCGATTGCGCGCCCTGCATGTCGATGACGATTCGCACTATCTGCGGCCCTTGTAAACGTTCAGGGCGACACCCAATCGAGCCGCAAACACCGCAGCACTCGCAGGCAGATCTGAACGACCTTGAGCGGCGATCAAGTCCGTGGCGAGAAGTTGACGGGCATCCTGAGAATCCGTGTTGTCGGCACCCACAGTCCGCAGCCCTGCCCGGTGATGCGTTCCGGCGGCTGCCTGCAGTTGATTGAAGCGCTGCTCAGCGCGATCGCTGATGGCATGAATCTCGTTGTCCATCGCGCGCAGTTGGGGGGCGAGGGGCGCCAACAGGACGTTCGAGATCCGGGCCGCGACGCGCCTGAGCAGGGATGGGGGCCGTGGTTCGTTTGCCTCCACCAATTCGGCCAGAGCGGGCAGATGCCCGGCTGCATTGCGGCCCTCTTCAGAGTCGGCCAGTTCCACGATGAGTTGGACCTTGGCCGCGCCTCGTCGCAATTGGCGGAGATAGTTGGCGAGTCCGCCTGGGTCAGCTTCGCGCCTGAGAAGTGTCCAGTAGGCACAGCGGACAAATCGCTCGTCGTAGAGCGACAGCAGTTCATCGAGACTCTTTGCCGCACCTGTTGGCGAGTTGGCGTCGTGAGTGGACATTACTTTCAAGGTTGGCTTTGCGCGTCAATCGAGTGGTTCAGTGCTCCTGTTGGCAGAAGCAAGCCTGGCGTCAAATGTGTCGCGAGAGTTCGGCCCCGACACGCGCAACAGCGAAATCGCTGAGGCTCGGGTCTGGGACGATCAGCGCGTCAATTGGATGGTGGTCAACACCGGATACGCCACCGAGAACACCAGGTTCAGGAACTTCTGCAATTCAGCCGCAGGCGCATTGCTGACGTAGAGCACGTCCTTGTTGCTGATCGGAAAGCTCTGCAT
>JANONH010000134.1:0-1695 GCA_031420735.1 Methylibium sp. | reverse complement strand
GCACCCTTCGCCATCGGCGAATACCGCACCCTCAACCGCTGCCTCGACAACGCCATCGCCGACGCCGTAGCTGAGTTCAGTTTTCAGCGCGAAACCCGCATCAACCGCCAACAGAAGCTCGACGCCAACGAGCGCCTGGGCTTCTTCGTGCACGAGTTGCGCAACAGCCTGGCAACGGCCAAGCTGGCCGTCACGGCGCTGGAACTCGGCAACATGACGATCAACGGCGCCACCGGGACGGTCTTGAAGCGCAGCCTCGCTTCCCTAAGCCAGCACATCGATCGCTCGCTGGCCGAAGCGCGCGGCCAAGCGCCCGACCGGCGCCAGACCTTCTCGGTGGCCGCGTTCATCGCCGAAGCCGAGAGCGCCGCGCAGCTTGCGGCCGGCGAGGCGGGCTGCACCCTGGTCGTGCCAACGGTGGACACCCTGCTGGGCATCAGAGCCGACCGCGACCAGCTCGCTGCCGCCGTGGCCAACCTGCTGCAAAACGCCTTCAAGTTCAGCCACTCCCAAAGCGAGATCGGCTTGAAGGTTCATTGTTCTGGCGAGCAAGTCCTCATCGAGGTTGAAGACCGCTGTGGCGGCCTGCCGCCCGGGGGCACCGAGAAGATGTTCACGCCCTTCCACCAGCGCAGCGGAGACCGCTCCGGCCTGGGCTTGGGCCTGTCGATCGCGCGGCAAGGCGTGGAAGCCGACTTTGGCAGCTTGAGCGTGCGCGACCTGCCGGGCACCGGCTGCGTCTTCACGATCGCGCTGCCGCGCCAGCCGCTCGTCTGAGTTGGGGCGCCATAGCGGGCCGCACGGCAGGGAACACGGTTTTGCTTCACGCGCGCGGCGTGCCCCCGGCGGCCTGCGACGCGGCCGCGGCAATGCGGCCGATTTCCCTGGCGATGCCTTCGGGCGACAGCACGAAGTCGATGCAGCCGGTGGCCATTGCGCTTTCGGGCATGTCAGGCTGGCTCGCGGTGGCAGGCCTTTGCGCGATGGTGATGCCGCCCACTTCTTTGATGCCCTGCAGGGCCGCCGCGCCGTCACTGTCGTAGCCCGAGACGATGACGGCGACCACCTGGCCGTCCCAGTAGCGGGTGAGCGAGCGCAGGAAGACGGTGATGACGTCGGGCCAACCGCGTGGCTTGGAGATGGGCGCGAGGTGGAACTCGCCGTTCACGACGTGCAGGTCGCGGTTTTCGGGAATGATGAAGACCCGGTCGGGAGCGATCGTCAGGCGCTCGGTGATGAGCTCGACCGGCATCGAGGTGTGGGCCGGAAGAATGTTGTGCAGCCGGGTCGGCATCTTCGTCATGTGATTGACGATCACGACCGCCGCGCCCAGCTTGGGCGGCAGGTGCTTCAACAAGCGGATATAGGCGTCCAGCCCGCCGGCCGAGCCGCCCACGCAGACGACCGGAAAATCGCTCGGCGCGCAGAAATCGGGGTGGCGCATGCGGCCCTCACCGCGTGTCGGGGTGGGCGTCGTCGGCGCGGCTGGCCCGCGACTCGGTGCCGAGGAGCCTGTCGGGCTTGGGGATCGTCGGCTGCAATTTGGCCGCAGCGGTCCATTTTTCACCGGCTTCTTGTCCCATAGCTGCGGCTATGGGCCTGCGAATGCGGCAAAAACTGTCCTCGCTGGGGCCAATTTTCGCTTCGACGCCCCAAGCCCGACAGGCTCCCAGGCCTGGTGCCGATGCACCTGAC
>JANONH010000133.1:0-5663 GCA_031420735.1 Methylibium sp. | reverse complement strand
GTGCTGGGGCCGAGGTAGCAGTCGTCGAGCTTCTCGCGCACGGCGGCCACCGCTGCGCTGACGTCGAAGGCTTCGTCGTCGATGGCCGCCAGCAGCAGCCGGTGGCCTTGTGCGAGCGCGGCACGGGCGACCTGCTCGTCGCGGGCGCGAAACACCATGCGGTAGACGCCGCGCCGGGCCATGCCGCGCGTTTGGCCAAAGCCGGTGGGCATGCCCGCCAGGTTGAGCAGCTCGATCACCACGTGCTCGAGCACGTGGCCGGCCCAGGTGCCTTCTTGCAGGCGCTGCAGAAAGCCGCCCGGCTCGCCGACGCCGCAGTGGTGCTCGGTGAGTGCCGGCAGCCAGGCGAGCAGGCGCGTGTTGAAGCCCGGCAAGGTGTGCGAGGGCGAGTCCTCCAGGGTGCCGAGGTCGAGCCAGACCTCGAGCACAGCGCGGTAGGTCCAGACATTGGGGCCGCGCAGGTAATTAATGCGCAGCAGTTGCAGGTCGTGCTTCTTCTTCATCGGCTGCGGCAGGGTCATTGGGCCTGGAAGGGCCGGCGTCAGCAGGCGATTGTGCGCCCGGCCAATGGCCTGCGAGAGCGCAGTAAAGACGCCGGGCGAGGCCTCGGTCGCCTCTTTGGCGTCGCAGTTGGCGTCGCCTGTGGCGGCCTGCCGCGCAGCGCGTTCGCGCGGGCCGCTTCGGCGAGAATCCGCGACCCGGGGCGCTTGGACCGTGCCAGCGCCTGCCCGCGCGAGCGGGCCGCGCCCTCCCCCAATTTCATGCATCAACATTCGCTTATCGCTCCGGCTGCGCTGTCCGGGCCCGAGGGGGCCGACCTGGCGTCGCAACTCTCAGTAGGCGAGAACGTGCTGGCGACGCTCGTGGTTGACCTGGACTGCGCGTTGCGCTTTGCAAGCGGGCTGGTCGTCGTTACAGAGCGCCGCTTGCTGGCTTGTGAAAACAGGCGTGTGAGCGGCAGTCCGCGCACGGCCGACGAAGCGCCCTTGTCCGAGATGGCTGAGGGCGACGGCGGCTGGCGCGAATGGCCGCTCGAAGAGGGCCTGGTGCTGCGCCACGCCGACCACGCGGGCGTGGGCTCGCTCGAATTGCACGACCGCCACGCCCGGCTCGCACAGTGGCGCTTCACCCTGGCCGCCAACGACGCGGCGCTCGCGCTCGCAGCGCAGTTCGAGCGCCAGTTGCGCCGCCTCAACGCCGCGCCCGGCGCGCCGCCTGAGGAGGCCGACGAGGCCGAAGAGGCCGGCGACTTCGGCCGCGAATCGCCCGTGGTGCCGTCGACCTGGGTGCTGCTGCGTTTGTGGCGTTTTGCACGCCCTTACAAAAAACAACTCGCCGCCGGCTTTGCGCTCACGCTCGCCTCCACCGCGGCCACGCTGGTGCCGCCCTACCTCACCATCCCGCTGATGGACGAGGTGTTGATCCCGTTCCAGAACGGCCAGCGCATCGACCCGGCCGACGTGCTCGGCTTGTTGGCCGGCTTGCTGGGCGCGGCTTTGGCAGCGTGGGGCCTGGGCTGGGCGCGCACCTGGCTGCTGGCTCTGGTGTCCGAGCGCATTGCCGCGGACCTGCGCACCGCCGCCTTCGAGCACCTGCTGCAGCTTTCGCTCGATTACTTCGGCGGCAAGCGCACCGGCGACCTCATGGCGCGCATCGGCTCGGAGACCGACCGCATCTCGGTGTTCCTCTCGCTGCACGCGCTGGACTTCGCCACCGACGTGCTCATGATCGCCATGACGGCCGCGATCCTGCTCTCCATCAACCCCTGGCTCGCGGTCGTGACGCTGCTGCCGCTGCCCTTTATCGCCTGGATGATCCACCTGGTGCGCGACCGCCTGCGCACCGGCTTCGAGAAAATCGACCGCGTCTGGGGCGACGTGACCAATGTGCTGGCCGACACCATCCCCGGCATCCGCGTGGTCAAGGCCTTCGCGCAAGAGAAGCGCGAGGCCGAGCGCTTTCGGCAAGCCAACCTGCACAACCTCGCGGTCAACGACCGGCTCAACAAGACCTGGAGCCTCTTTACGCCGACCGTCTCGCTGCTCACCGACATCGGGCTTCTGGTGGTGTGGGCGTTCGGCATCTGGTTGGTGAGCCGAAGCGAGATCACGGTGGGCGTGCTCACCGCCTTCATCGCCTACATCGGGCGCTTCTACACGCGGCTCGATTCGATGAGCCGCATCGTCTCGGTCACGCAGAAGGCGGCGGCCGGCGCCAAGCGGATTTTCGACATCCTCGACCATGTCTCCAACGTGCCCGAGCCGGCCGAGCCGGTGGCGATGCCCGCGTCGCTCGAAGGCCGCATTCAAATGCGCGGCATCGGCTTTCGCTACGGCCCGCGCAGCGTGATCCGCTCGCTCGACCTCGACATCCGCCCGGGCGAAATGATCGGCCTGGTGGGCCACAGCGGCTCGGGCAAGAGCACGCTGGTCAACCTCATCTGCCGCTTCTACGACGTGAGCGACGGCGCCATCCTGGTGGACGGCACCGACATCCGCCGCTACGCCGTGGCCGACTACCGGCGCCACATCGGCCTGGTGCTGCAGGAGCCGTTCCTCTTCTTCGGCACCGTCGCCGAGAACATCGCCTACGGCAAGCCCCTGGCCTCGCGCGACGAGATCGTCGCTGCGGCGCGCGCGGCGCATGCGCACGAATTCATCCTGCG
Source organism: Methylibium sp. (assembly GCA_031420735.1). Lineage (GTDB taxonomy): Bacteria > Pseudomonadota > Gammaproteobacteria > Burkholderiales > Burkholderiaceae_C > Methylibium. Next base: position 2,998 of record JANONH010000133.1, on the reverse strand, counting down.
CCTGCCGCAGGGCTACGACTCGCTGGTCGGCGAGCGCGGCCAGGGCCTCTCGGGCGGCGAGCGCCAGCGCATCAGCATCGCGCGCGCCCTGCTCATCGACCCGCGCATCCTCATCCTCGACGAAGCCACCTCGTCGGTCGACACCGAGACCGAGCAAGAGATCCAGAAGGCACTCGACAACCTGGTGCAGGGCCGCACCACCCTGGCCATTGCGCACCGCCTGTCGACCCTGCGCAAGGCCGACCGGTTGGTGGTCATGGACCGCGGCCGCGTGGTCGAGGTCGGGCCGCACGACGAGCTGATGGCGCGCCAGGGCGCCTACTTCCGCCTCTACGACGCGCAGGCGCGACGGGCCGACGCCGCAGGCAGCGCCTCGCCCGGCGACGACGCCGCCGAAGAGGCGCGCAGCAGCGCCGTCGTGGGCCTCCTGCCCACGCACCCGGCCCACCCGGCGGGCACGCCATGAGCACGCCGCCGCGCGCCGCGCCCCACTGGTGCCTCGAGCGAGACGCCTTCGGCCGCCTCGTCTTCAACGACCGCGACGGACAGCGCCACGAAGGCGTGGCGCCGGTGCGTGCCTTCGCCCTCACCGCCCCGGACGAAGGCCTCTCGCTGGTGGCCGCCGACGGCCGCGAGCTCGTCTGGATCGCCCAGCTCTCGGCACTGCCCCCGACCGAGCGCACGCTCATTGAACAGGAACTCGCGGCGCGCGAGTTCGCCCCGGTGATCGAGCGCATCTCGAGCGTCTCGACCTACTCGACCCCCAGCGTCTGGGAAGTGCAGACCGACCGTGGCGACACCCGCCTGGTGCTGCAGGGCGAAGAAGACATCCGCCGCGTCGGCGGCAACGCCCTGCTCATCCAAGACCGCCACGGCATCGCCTTCAGGGTGCGCGACCGCCTGGCGCTCGACCGGCATTCGAAGCGGCTGCTCGAGCGGTTCTTGTAGACGGGTGCGGGCGGGCGACCGGTGGCGCGGGTGGGCGCCTTGCGCAGGCCGCCATGACCTTGAAAATCCGGCATTACATACCTGATTTTCTAGGTACTATCCACCGATGCTCGAACGCTTTGCCCTCGAATCGTCGGTGCGCGTGGCGCTCGCCCGCAGCCCGGCCGTCGCCCTGGTGGGGCCGCGCCAAGTGGGCAAGACCACCCTGGCCCGCAGCCTGCTCGGCGCCACTTCGCCGAACTGGTTCGACCTCGAAGACCCGCGCGTCCAGGCGCAACTGGCCACACCGATGGTCGCCCTGCAAGATCTCAGCGGCCTGGTCGTGGTCGACGAAGTCCAACACGCGCCCAGGCTGTTCGAAGTGCTGCGCGTGCTCATCGATCGGCCGGGCAACCCCGCCCGCTTCCTGCTGCTCGGCAGCGCCTCGCCCGCCTTGCTGCGCCAGTCGAGCGAGTCGCTGGCCGGGCGCCTGGAGGTCATCGAGGCGGGTGGCTTCACGCTCGAAGAAGCCGGCATCGGCCAAGCAGGCACGCTCTGGTGGCGCGGCGGCTTCCCGCGCGCCTTCACGGCCGCGAGCGACGAGGCCAGCCGGATCTGGCGCCGTGAGTTCATCCGCACCGTGATCGAGCGCGACCTGCCGCAACTCGGCATGAACGTCGCCGCCGTGGCGCTCTACCGCTTCTACGCCATGCTCGCGCACACCCACGGCCAGACATGGAATGCCGCCGACCCGGCGCGCTCGCTGGGCGTGAGCGAGAGCACGGTGCGCCGCCACCTCGACTGGCTCACACAGGCCTACCTGGTGCGCCAATTGCAGCCGTGGTTCGCCAATCTCGGCAAGCGCCAAGTGAAGGCGCCGAAGATTTATCTGCGCGACTCGGGCCTGCTGCACGAACTGCTCGGCATCGAAGACCCGGCCGCGCTGGCGCGTCACCCCAAGAGCGGCGCTTCGTGGGAGGGCTTTGCACTCGACCAGGTGCTGCGCATCGCGCAACCCGAACAGGCCTACTTCTGGGCCACCCATGCGGGCGCCAAACTCGACCTCCTCATGTTCAAGAACGGCCGGCGCGTCGGCGTGGAGTTCAAGCGCAGCGACGCACCGCAGCTCACGCCGGCGATGCGCATCGCCGTGCAAGACCTGGCGCTCGATGCGCTCTACGTGGTGTACCCCGGCGACCGGCGCTACCGCCTGGCGCCTCGGGTGGAGGCGGTGCCGCTGGCGGCCTTGTTGCGCTGACATGAACCACCCCTGTTGCGGCGTCGCCGCGCCTGCTCGAAGGGGCCGCTCGGGAAGACACCGGCTCATGCGTCGAGGGTGGTTGCGCCTGGCCCGAGCTGCCTGCTCGGCGTTTGCCTACACTGACCCAACACCTTCCCGCGGCGGGCCGCCGCGTTACGAGCGCCCGCAACCCGCCGCTTATCGCCGTCCCGGCCGAGGAGTCGACGCATGAACGCCCCCCTTCCCGAGTCAGTCCGCCGTGCGCTCGAGAGCGTCACGATCGACGACAAGTACGCCCTGGCATCCGGCCGCGCCTTCATGAGCGGCACGCAGGCCCTGGTGCGCCTGCCGATGCTGCAACGCCAGCGCGACGCGCTCGCCGGGCTCAACACCGCGGGCTTCATCAGCGGCTACCGCGGCTCGCCGCTCGGCGGCTACGACCAGGCGCTGTGGGCGGCCAAGAAGCACCTGGCGGCCAACCACATCGTGTTCCAGCCGGGCGTCAACGAGGAGCTGGCGGCCACCGCGGTGTGGGGCTCGCAGCAGCTCGACCTCTACCCCGAGACCAAGAAGTACGACGGCGTGTTTGGCTTCTGGTACGGCAAGGGCCCGGGCGTGGACCGCTGCTCAGACGTCTTCAAGCACGCCAACATGGCCGGCACCGCGCGCCACGGCGGCGTGGTGGCGATTGCCGGCGACGACCACGTGAGCAAGAGCAGCACCTCGGCGCACCAGAGCGACCACATCTTCAAGGCCTGCGGCCTGCCGGTGTTCTTCCCGTCCACGGTGCAGGACATCCTCGACATGGGCCTGCACGCGCTCGCCATGAGC
>JANONH010000132.1:0-1929 GCA_031420735.1 Methylibium sp. | reverse complement strand
CATGACGCGACAGTGCGCGGCGGCCGCAATGGCCCCAGCGCGGCGCATCAGGGCGGCCTCGTGCGCGTCTTTGAAGAGCCGCATTTCGTCGAGCAGCGGCGCGAGGTCGCGCTGTTGCGCCGGTGCTGCCACGCCGCTGCGCGAGCGAGAACGCACGGTCGCGAGCCAGCCGTCCATGCGCGCGGCCAGGCCTTCGTGGCGGCCGAAGGCAAACCACACCGCGGCCTGGTCGGCGAGGCGCTCGGGCAGCACGACGTCGAGCGCCTCGATGGGCAAGGCCTCGTCCACGCCCAGAGCGGCCGGCGCGGCCGTCGGGCCGAGCCGAAAGCCGTCCCAGATCTCGCGTTGTTCGTCTTTGGGCCGGCAGAACAGCAGGCTCTTGCCGCTCGCCTCGAGCACCAGCCAGGCGCCGGGCTCGCTGAAGCCGGTGAGGTAGTAGAAGGCGCTGTCGTGGCGGTAGGGGTGGTCGTTGTCGGCGTTGCGGCTGCGCTCGGGCGCCGTGGGCACCACGGCCACGCCGCCACCGGCAGCGCGCAGCAGGCTGCAGACGCGGGCCCGTCGTTCGGCGTGGACGGCATCAAGGTGGGGCTTCATGGGGCGATGCGTTTGTCGCTTAGGCTTGGCAATATCGGGCGAGCGGTTTGCTCACCAAGACAGTGTAGTAAGGCCGCACGCGTCTTTCACACAAGGCCCATACAGGAGAGCGACCCCATGCAATACCGACGACTCGGCCACTCTGGCCTGCGCCTGAGCGAGCTTTCGCTCGGCTCGTGGGTCACCTACCACAAGCAGGTCGACGTGAGTGCCGCCAAAGAGATGATCGCCGCCGCGCTCGACGCCGGTGTCAACTTTTTCGACAACGCCGAGGTCTACGCCAACGGCGAAAGCGAAACCATCATGGGCGAGGCCTTCAAGCAGCTCGGCCGCTCACCGCTCGACTACGTGGTGTCGACCAAGTTCTTCTGGGGGCTGGACCGCGGCAAGCCCGGCGAGCGGCCGCGCGTCAATGGCCAGGACACGCTCAACCGCAAATACCTGCACCACGCCATCGACCAGTCGCTCGCGCGCATGCAGCGCGAATGCATCGACCTGGTGTTCTGCCACCGCCCCGACCCGCACACGCCGATCGAAGAGACGGTGTGGGCCTTTCACGACCTCATCGCCAAGGGCAAGCTGCTCTACTGGGGCACCAGCGAATGGAGCGCCGACGAGATCCGCACCGCGTGGGACGTGGCCGAGCGCCACCATCTGCGCAAGCCGGTGATGGAGCAGCCGCAGTACCACCTGTTCCACCGCCGGCGCGTGGAGCAAGAGTACGCGTCGCTCTACGCCGACATCGGCCTCGGCCTCACCACCTGGAGCCCGCTCGCTTCGGGCCTGCTCACCGGCAAATACCGCAGCGGCATTCCGGCCGGCAGCCGCGGCTCGCTGGACAACATGGCCTTCTTGCGCGAGGGCCTCACCGACGCCGCCAAGAACGCCGCAGTGACGCGGCTCGAAGGCATCGCCCAAGAACTCGGCGGCAGCCTCGCGCAGCTCGCCATCGCGTGGGCCAACCGCAATCCCCGAGTCAGCACGGTGATCCTCGGCGCGAGCAAGCTGTCGCAGTTGCAGCACAACCTCGGCGCATTGGCGCTCACGCCCAAGCTCACGCCCGAGGTGCTGGCGCGCATCGATGCGGTGACCCAGCCGCTGGCGAACTGAGTCGCGCCACGGCGGTTGAGCGCTCTGCCTGGCCGGCCAGAGCGCGGGTTGTCAGCTTTCAGACTGCGCTCGCGCTCGGCGCGAGGCGGCGCTCCAAAGTCGAGCCGGCTCAGGGTCGGTCCACGCCCACCGTGCGCGACGGGTCGGCGCTCGGCTTATCGGGTGCGGGCCGCGGCGCGACCAGCGCGCGGCGTGCCGCAGAGCGCTGGTCGGCCACCGCGCGGC
>JANONH010000131.1:0-8996 GCA_031420735.1 Methylibium sp. | reverse complement strand
AGGAACTTGCGACACCACGCACTTCACGCGGCGATCGATCGCGCCGACGACAAGTACGTGCCCACCGCTGTAACTGGAGCCGAAGACGCCGATCCGGTCGACGTTGGTCTCCGGCAGAGTCTCGGCGAAAGTGATGGCGTCCCGATAGCCCTTGACCTGCTGCCACGGGTCGACCTCTTGCCGTGGCTCGCCATCGCTCGCACCGAAGTTGCGGTGGTCGTACACGATGCTGGCGATGCCGGACTTTGCAAACAGCTCGGCATAGCGGTCCAGGAAAATTTCCTTGGTGCCTGAAAACCCGTGCGCCATGATGACGGTCGGTACTTTTCCGCTCGCGCCCTCAGGCAGGTAATGCCATCCGCGCAGGGTGATGCCGTCGGAATCTTTGAATTTAATGTCGCGTCTCATGCTGGTCTCCCGATGATTTTGGAAGCATGGAGACTACTGCGGTTTCGCTGGACCGAGTTGCCTGAACCCGCCACGCCGACTGGCCAGACAGGCGGCGCACGAGGCGATGCCAATGCGCACGAACGGCGCACGAACGGCGCGCGCCCTCATCGACGCCGCTCGCCCGCCACGCAGGGCTTGCGCTCGCTGCTCGATTGCGCCTAAGATTCGCCGACCAATCGGTCGGTTAATGCTTTTTCTCGAGGGAACGCGCCTTGTACACGCAAGCCATGGACACCGCGGCGCCCGAGCCCGCCCACCGGGCCGAAGGTTCCGCCCTTGAAGCGCGCATGCAAGAGCGCTTGCAAGAGCGCTTCGACGCCCGCATCGACGCCGGCGAGTTCATCGAGGCCAAGGACTGGATGCCCGAGCATTACCGCAAGACGCTGGTGCGCCAGATCAGCCAGCATGCGCACTCCGAGGTGGTGGGCATGCTGCCCGAAGGCCACTGGATCGGCCGCGCTCCCACGCTCAAACGCAAGGCCATCCTGCTGGCCAAAGTGCAAGACGAAGCCGGCCACGGCCTCTACCTCTACTGCGCCGCCGAAACCCTGGGCACCAGCCGCGATCAACTGTTCGACGCGCTGCACAGCGGGCGGGCCAAGTACAGCTCCATCTTCAACTACCCCACCTTGAGCTGGGCCGACGTCGGCACGATCGGCTGGCTGGTCGATGGCGCGGCGATCATGAATCAGGTGCCGATCTGCCGCTGCTCGTATGCGCCGTATGCGCGGGCCATGGTGCGCATCTGCCGCGAAGAAAGCTTTCACCAGCGCCAGGGCTTCGAGTCCTTGCTGACCATGATGACGCGCGGCACCGAGGCACAAAAGGCGATGGTGCAGGACGCCGTGAACCGCTGGTGGTGGCCCACGGTCATGATGTTCGGCCCGCCCGACGATGCGTCGCCCAATTCGGCGCAGTCCATGCGCTGGGGCATCAAGCGCGTCTCCAATGACGAGCTGCGTCAGAAGTTCATCGACGCCGCGGTCGAGCAGGCCCGCGTGCTGGGTGTGAGCCTGCCCGACCCAGAGCTGAAGTGGAACGAAGCGCGCCAGCAGCACGACCACGGCGCCATCGACTGGAGCGAGTTCAAGCGTGTGCTCGCCGGTGACGGCCCTTGCAACCGCGACCGTCTGGCGGCGCGCGTCAAGGCCTGGAACGACGGCGCCTGGGTGCGCGAAGCCGCGCTCGCGCATGCCGACAAGGTGGCCGCCCGAGAGGCGGCCTCGGAGCTTGCACGCACCGTCGCCGAGCAAGCCCCGGGTCGGGCGCAGCGCGAAGCCGCCGCGCCAAGCGTGACCGAGGAGACGACATGAGCGAGCCGCACGGCCTTGGCGTCGGCGAGGCGCCGTCCACGCAGCCGCCGGCGCTGCCCACGCAAGCGCCCGCCAGCGGCCAGACGGCCGTGCCGCGCACCGCGCTGCCTGCCGCGCTGCCCACCCCGCTGCCCGCCGCGCGCACCACCGAGTGGCCGCTGTGGGAGGTGTTCGTGCGCAGCAAGGCGGGCCTGGACCACAAGCACTGCGGCAGCCTGCATGCGGCCGACGCCAAGTTGGCGATCCAGCTTGCGCGCGACGTTTACACACGGCGCCAGGAAGGCTGCAGCTTGTGGGTGGTGCGCTCCGAGCACATCGTGGCCAGCGACCCGGGCGACAAAGGCATGTACTTCGACCCAATGGAAGACAAGGTGTACCGCCACCCGACCTTCTATGCGCTGCCCGACGCCGTGAACCACATGTGAGCGGCGCGCCCGCCATGCAATCGTCCATCCAGCTCCACCACAGCGCCGAGCTGCACTACCTGCTGCGCCTGGGCGACACCTGCCTCGTGCTCGGCCAGCGCCTGGGCGAATGGTGCGGCCATGGCCCGGTGCTCGAAGAAGACATTGCGCTCACCAATATGGCGCTCGACCTCGTGGGCCAGGCGCGCGCGCTGCTTACCCGTGCCGGCCAGGTGGAAGGGCAGGGTCACGACGAAGACCAGCTCGCCTTTTTGCGAGACGAGCGCGATTACTTCAACGTGACCCTGGTCGAGCTGCCGCGCGGCGACTTCGCGTTCACAGTGCTGCGAAATCTCATGCTCGCCAGCTTGCTCGAGCTGCTGTGGGAGCGGCTCGCCGACTCCAGCGACGCCGAACTCGCGGGCATCGCCGGCAAGGCGGTGAAAGAGGCGCGCTACCACCACCGCCACGCGGCCGATTGGGTGCTGCGTCTGGCCGACGGCACCGACGAATCGCGCCGCCGGATCGAGGCCGCGCTTGGCGAATGCTGGCGCTATTCGGCGGAGTGGTTCGAGCCCGACGCGGTCGACGACGCGGCCGAGGCCTGCGGTCTCGGCCCGCGCTGGGCCGAGCTGCGCGAGCCTTGGCTCGCCGGCATGCGCGCCGTGCTCGGCGATGCGGGCCTGCCGCTGCCCGCGGCTTCGGCCTTTCGCAGCAGCGGCCGGCGCGGCCAACACAGCGAACACATGGGCCTGCTGCTGGCGGAGATGCAGTCGCTGCAACGCAGCTTCCCGGGGGGCGCGTGGTGAGCCGCGGCGCAGCGCTCTTTTGCAGCCGTGTCCGGCGCGGCGAAGACAAAGGGCCTGGCCGTGCAGTCGCTGCAGCGCGCCTTGCCCGGGAGTGCGTGGTGAGCCGCGACAAGGCGTGCTCTCGCAGCCGCGGCCGGCGCAGCGCAAACGCATGGTTTGGCCGAGGTGCAGTGGTTGCAGCGCGCCTTGCCTGGGAGTGCGTGGTGAGCTGCGGCAAGGCGTGCTTTCGCAGCCGCGGCCGGCACAGCGCAAGCACTGCACTGCCGCTGGCGAAGATGCGGTTCGCCCTCGTGGGGAGCGCGCCGTGAGCTGTAGCGACGCAATTGGGGTTGCCGCGTCGGGCGCTCCGGCGAGCGCGTTGGTCGAGTCGACCCCGCCAACCCCGCCGACCCCGCCGGCTCCGGCCTCGCAGGCCCGAGTGCAAGCGGCGTGGCGGGTGCTGGCGACTGTGCTCGACCCCGAGGTGCCGGCGCTTTCGGTGTGCGACCTGGGCATTGTGCGCGAAGTGTGTGTGCGCGGCGAGCAGCTCGAGGTGGCGCTCACGCCCACCTACTCCGGCTGTCCGGCCACCGAAGCGATCGAACACGATGTGCTGGCGGCCCTGGAGGCGGCGGGACTCGGACCCGCCATCGCGCGGCTGCAGCGCGCGCCGGCCTGGACCACCGACTGGATCAGCGCCGAAGGCCGCAAGAAGCTGCTGGCCTACGGCATTGCGCCGCCCGGCGCGGTGGCCGTAGGTGCCGCCGTGCCGCTGCGTTTTATGGCGCGTGCGCGGCCCGAGTGCGTTGCCTGCCCGCAGTGCGGCAGTGCCCGCACCGTGCGGCTTTCCGCCTTCGGCGCCACGGCCTGCAAAGCCCTCTACCGCTGCCTGGCTTGCCGCGAACCGTTCGAGCACTTCAAGCCGATTTGATGAGCACACCGCACGGCCGCCCGAAGGAGGGCTCGCTCCCGCCTGGCGGGACAGCGCGAAGCGCGAAGGGTGCGCCATCGAGCACACCGCACGGCCGCCCGAAGGAGGGTTCGCTCCCGCCTGGCGGGACAGCGCGTAGCGCGAAGGGTGCGCCAGCGAGCATTTCCTGCCAGCCGGCGCGGCGGCCACTTGCCCAGCCGCCGGGCGCCGTGGCTGGAGCCGCATGAAACTCGACTTTCACGCGCTGCGGGTGCGCGCCGTGCAGGCCGACACCGCCGAAGCCGTCGTCGTGTCCTTCGACGTGCCCGAAGCGCTGCGCCCGGTGTTTGGATTCACGCAAGGCCAGTACCTCACCCTGCGCAAGCGCATCGGTGGGCAGGAGCTGCGCCGCTCTTACTCCATTTGCGCCGGGGTCGACGACGGTGAGCTGCGCGTGGGCGTGCGCAAGGTCCAGGGTGGCGTGTTCTCGAACTGGATCAACGAGCACCTGTTGCCGGGCGACCGGGTCGACGTGATGGCGCCGCAGGGGCGCTTCTTCGTGCCGCTCGACGCCGCGCTAAGCCGCCACCACGTGGGCATCGCCGGGGGCAGCGGCATCACGCCGGTGCTGTCGATCATGAAGACGGTGCTGGCGCGCGAGCCGCAGAGCTGCTTCACGCTCATCTACGGCAACCGGCGGCCCGACTCGACCATGTTCAAGGAAGAACTCGACGACCTCAAGAACCGCCACCTCGCGCGTCTGGCGGTGCACCATGTTTTTTCGCAAGAAGGCGACGCGCCGCTTGCGGGCTTGCTTGCTCCCCTCGGGGGGGCGCCTGAGGCGCAACCCCAGATGCCCGAGCCACCACAACCGCTCGACGAAGGCGCACCGCTTCACCAGGGGCTCATGGACCGCCACAAGATCGCCCGCTTCCTTGGCTCGGTGCTGCCGGCCGCGGGCATCGACGAGGCCTATGTCTGCGGCCCCTTCCAGATGAACGATGAAGCCGAGGCGGCGCTGCTCGCCGCGGGCGTGGCCAAAGAGCGCATCCACATCGAACGCTTCGGCGTGCCGCTGCCGGTCGGCGCCGTGGGCGCGGTGCTGCACGAAGCCGCGCCCGGCGACGCGCCCACCGCGCGCATCGTCATCGTGCGCGACGGCGTGCGCCGCGAAGTGCCCTTCATCAAAGGCCAGCCGAGCATCCTCGACGCCGCCACTGCCGCCGGCCTGGACCTGCCGTTTTCCTGCACCTCCGGCGTGTGCGGCACCTGCCGTGCGCGTTGCCTGGAAGGCCGGGTGCGCATGGAGCGCAACTTCGCGCTCGACCCAAGCGACCTCGAGGCGGGCTTCGTGCTCACCTGCCAGGCGCACCCGCTCACCGAGCGGGTGGTGCTGTCGTTCGACGACCGTTGACGGGCCCGCCCTTCAGGTAAAGCGGCATGTCCCGAACGCGCGCGGCCAACTACGACGAGCAGCGCGCGATGATCCTCGCTCGCGCCGCGCACTTGTTCGCCCAGCGCGGCTACCCGGCCACTTCCATGAACCAGGTGGCCGAGGCCTGCGGCCTGTCCAAGGCAACGCTCTACCACTACCACCGCGACAAGTACGGGCTGCTGGTGAGCATCGCCGAAGGCCACGTGTCGCAACTGCAGGCCGTGGTGGCCGCCGTGATGGCCGAAGAGCTGGCCCCCGAGCGGCGCCTGCGCGAACTCATTCTGCGCATCGTCGCCGAATATTCAAACGCGCAAGACGCGCAGCGCGTGCTCACCGAAGACGTGAAGTTCCTCGAACCCGAGGACCGCGAGCGCGTGTTGGGTGTCGAGCGCGAGCTCGTCGCGAGCTTTGCGCGCGCTGTCGCCGAGGCCCACCCAGAGGCCGGGCCGGCGCAGCTGAGCAAACCCTTGACGATGCTGCTGTTTGGCATGATCAACTGGCTGTTCACCTGGCTGCGGCCGCAGGGCGGCCTCTCGCACGCCAGCATCGCGCCGATCGTGGCCGACCTGTTCTCTGGCGGCGTGCCGGCGGTCGCGGCTCTGCGCGCGGCCGACACGCCGCACCGACCCTGACCCAAGCGAACCGGAACCTAAAACATGGCCTCTCTCTGCAACGCCTGGATCGTCGACGGCATTCGCACGCCTTTTGGCCGCTACGGCGGCGCCCTGGCCGCGGTGCGCACAGACGACCTCGGCGCCTTGCCGATTCGCGCGCTGCTCGAGCGCAACCCGCGGCTCGACGCCTCGGCGGTGGATGACGTGCTCTACGGCTGCGCCAACCAGGCCGGCGAAGACAACCGCAATGTCGCGCGCATGGCCGCACTGCTCGGCGGCCTGCCCGAGGCCGTGGCCGGCTGCACGCTCAACCGCCTGTGCGGCTCGGGCCTGGACGCCGTGGCCATGGCCGCCCGCACCATCGCTGCGGGCGAGGCTGAACTCATGATCGCCGGCGGCGTAGAAAGCATGACGCGCGCGCCCTTCGTCATGGCCAAGGCCGACAGCGCCTTCTCGCGCACCGCGAAGATCGAAGACACCACCATCGGCTGGCGCTTCGTCAACCCCAAGACCCAGGCGGCCTTCGGCACCCACTCGATGCCCGAGACCGCCGAACACGTGGCGAGCGAATTCAAGGTCTCGCGCAGCGACCAGGACGCCTTCGCCTTGCGCTCGCAGCAGCGCTGGCAAGCGGCTTACGAGGCCGGCTTCTTCAAGGGCGAAATGCTGGCCGTGAGCCTGCCGCAAAAAAAGGGCCCAGCCACCCTCTTCGAGCACGACGAGCATCCGCGTGCCACCACGCTCGAGGCGCTCTCCAAACTCGCGGGCATCGTGCGGCCCGAGGGCAGCGTGACGGCGGGCAATGCCTCGGGCGTGAACGACGGCGCCTGCGCGCTGCTGCTCGCCTCCGACGCCGCGCTCGAGCGCTACGGGCTGGTGCCGCGCGCGCGCGTGGTCGGCACCGCGGTGGTCGGCGTGGCACCGCGCATCATGGGCATCGGCCCGGCGCCCGCGACGCAAAAGCTGCTGGCCCGCCTGGGCTGGTCGCTTGCCGGGCTTGACGCGATCGAACTCAACGAGGCCTTCGCCGCGCAGGCGCTGGCGGTGCTGCGCGAACTGGGCCTGGCCGACGACGACGCCCGCGTCAACCCCAATGGCGGCGCCATCGCCATCGGCCACCCGCTCGGCGCCAGCGGGGCGCGCCTGGCGCTCACCGCCGTGCGCCAGCTCGAGCGCAGCGGCGGCAAGCGCGCGCTGGTCGCCATGTGCGTGGGCGTCGGCCAGGGCATTGCGCTGGCGCTCGAGCGGCCCTGATCGCTGCTCGCTGCTCGAGCCGACTGCCGAATTCAGCTTAAAAATCAAAACCCAGAAAGCACGCCATGGCAGCAACCCTGCAAAGCTATATCGCCGGTCAGTGGGTCGGCCGGCAAGCCGCACAGGTGCTGTGCAGCGCCGTCGATGGCCGCGCCGTGGCGCACACGCACGCCGAGCCGCTGGACTTCGGCGCGGCGCTGCAGCATGCGCGCAAGGTCGGCCTGCCCGCCCTGATGGCGCTCGACTTCCAGCAGCGCGCCGAGCGCCTGAAAGCGCTGGGCAAATACCTGCTCGAACACAAGGAGGCGCTCTACGCCGTGTCGGCGCACACCGGGGCCACGCGCGCCGACGGCTGGATCGACATCGAGGGCGGTGCCGGTACGCTGTTCGCCTACGCCTCGATCGGCGGCAACGACCTGCCTTCGGGCAACTTGCTGCACGAAGGCCCGGCGCTGCCGCTGGGCAAGCTTGGCGGCTTTGCCGGCACGCATGTCCTGGTGCCGCGCGGCGGCGTGGCAGTGCACATCAACGCCTTCAACTTCCCGGTCTGGGGCTTGCTCGAAAAGCTTGCGCCGAGCTTTCTTGCCGGCATGCCCTGCATCGGCAAGCCGGCCACGGCGACGAGCTACCTCACCGAAGCGGCCGTGCGGCTGATCGTGCGCTCAGGCATTCTTCCCGAAGGCAGCCTGCAACTCGTGATCGGCGCCAGCGGCGACCTGCTGGACCGCCTGACCGGCGCCGACGTCGTGAGCTTCACCGGCTCGGCTGCGACCGCCGCGCAACTGCGTGTGCATGCCAACCTGGTGCGCCGTGCGGTGCCCTTTAACGCCGAAGCCGACTCGCTCAACTGCGCCATCCTGGCGCCCGACGTGAGCCCCGACGACGAAGAATTCGATCTTTTCGTCAAGGAGGTCGCACGCGAGATGACGGGCAAGGCCGGCCAGAAATGCACCGCCATCCGGCGCGCCATCGTGCCCAGGCAGCACCTCGCCGCCGTGGCCGAAAAGCTGCGTGCGCGCCTGGCTAAAACCGTGGTTGGCGACCCGGCGCTCGAGGGCGTGCGCATGGGGCCGCTCGCTTCGCAGGCGCAGCGCGCCGACGTCGCCGAGCGCGTGGCCTTGTTGCTCGGCTCTGGCCTCGAGCAGCTCGTCGGCGCGAGCGATGGCTTCGCTCCCAGGGGCGAAGGCGTGGCCGAAGGCGCGTTCTTCGCGCCCACCCTGCTGGCCTGCCACGCGCCGTGGGACAACGAGGCCGTGCATGAGGTCGAAGCCTTCGGCCCGGTCGCCAGCCTGCTTGCCTACGACGACCTCGACGAAGCCGTCGCGTTGGCCGCGCGCGGCCTGGGCAGCCTGGTGGCCACCCTGGTGACGCGCGAGCCGAAAATCGCCGCGCAGGTGGTGCCGGCGATGGCGGCCTGGCATGGCCGCCTGCACATTCTCGAGCGCGAGTCGGCGGTCGAGTCCACCGGCCACGGCTCGCCGCTGCCGCTGCTCAAGCACGGCGGCCCGGGGCGCGCGGGCGGCGGCGAAGAGCTCGGTGGTCTGCGTGCCGTCAAGCACTACCTCCAACGCGCGGCGGTGCAAGGCTCGCCGAGCATGCTGGCGGCGGTAACGGGCGAGCACATCCGCGGCGCCCGCGTGCGCGAAACGCCGCAGCACCCGTTTCGCAGCCACTTCGAAGACCTGCAGATCGGCGACTCGCTGCTCACCCACCGGCGCACCATTGGCGAAGCCGACATCGTGGCCTTCGGCGGCATCTCGGGCGACTACTTCTACATGCACTTCGACGAGCTCGCTGCGCGCGAGTCGGCGTTCGGCAAACGCATCGC
>JANONH010000130.1:0-8474 GCA_031420735.1 Methylibium sp. | reverse complement strand
AGCATTCGCGTGCTCGGCCTGGCCTCGATCGCCCCGGACGTGAGCGCCGCACTCGCCCGCGCGACGATCGCATCGCTCAGCGTGGTCGGTGCGCTGCATGCCAGCGCGGCCGTGAAAGCCGCGCTGGCCGACCGCATGTCTTGAACTTGCTCGTGAAACGGAAGCGCCATGAACTTCAATCTCAAGAACTTGATGAGCGACGCCACCCGCCTGATCCGCAAAGGCGAGCTGAGGGCCGCCACCGCGGCCATCCAGGCGGCACTGCGGGGCCGCACCGACAAGGCGGCAGCGCCGCCGCGCGGTGGGCCGCCGAGCCACGGGCCGGGCGCACCCGACGACTGGGTCATCGACATGCCGCCAAGTCCCTTGCGCGAGGCGGCGCCAGCAGCGAACGCGCCACGCACCAGTGAATCGCCGCCCGAGCGCGCCCGCCGGCCAGCGGCGGGCGAATTCATCGCCGGCACCTACACCGACAGCGCCGGCAGCCGCGACTACAAGCTCTTCCTGCCGCCCACGGCGGGCGAGCAGCCCCTGCCGCTCGTGGTCATGCTGCACGGCTGCACGCAAAACCCCGACGACTTTGCCGCCGGCACCGACATGAACGAGCTGGCACTCGAGCGCGGGTTCATCGTGCTCTACCCGGCGCAGTCGCAGCGCGCCAACCCACAGCGCTGCTGGAACTGGTTCAAGCACAACCACCAGCAGCGCGGTCGCGGCGAGCCCGCGTTGCTGGCGGGCATGACGCGCGAGGTGATGGCGCGCCATGCCGTCGACCCGCAGCAGGTGTTCGTCGCGGGGCTCTCGGCCGGCGGCGCCATGGCCGCCATCCTCGGCGAGGCCTACCCCGAGCTGTACGCCGCAGTCGGCGTGCATTCCGGGCTTGCGGCGGGTGCCGCCTCCGACGTCGGCTCGGCCTTTGCCGCCATGAAGGGCGGTGGCGTGCGGGCCCGTGGTGCCGCCAGCGGCATGCCCACCATCGTCTTCCATGGCGACGCCGACACCACCGTCGCCCCAAGCAACGGCGAGCAGGTGCTCGCAGCCAGCGTGGGGCCGGGCGCGAAGCTCGAGTCACAAGCGTCGGCGGACGGCTCGTCCGCCGTGACGCGCAGCCTGCACCGCGCCGCAGACGGGCGCGTTCTCGGCGAGCACTGGCTGCTGCACGGGGCCCCGCACGCCTGGTCGGGCGGCAACGCCAAGGGCTCTTACACCTACCCCGCCGGCCTCGACGCCAGCGCCGAAATGCTGCGATTCTTCATGGAGCACCCGCGCCGCGTGGCGCACTAAAACCGCATCAGAATCGCAACCGCGCGCCCACGAACACCGCGCGCGGCGTGCCGGGCGCCACGAACAGGGCGTCACGCCCGACGCCGGTGTAGGCCCCCGCCGCGTTGAACTGCGTCTGTGCCAGAGCACCGAAGCTCTGATGCTGGCGGTCGAACAGGTTGTTGACGTTGGCGTAGAGCTCCCATGTCTTTTGCGGCTTCCAACTCGCGCGCAGGTTGACAAGGGCGTAGCCGGGGATCGTGAGGCGCCGCGCCGACGGCTCGGCGCCCGGCACCGCGTCTTCGAGCAAGCCGTCTTCGTTGCCCGCCACGCCTCGGCTGGCGAGCAATTGCGCGTCGCTGCCCAAGGTGACGCCTTCGGCGGCGCGCCATTCGGCGGCGAGCTTGAGCGTGTGCCGGGGCAGGCCGGCGATGCGCGTGCCCGGCGCGATGCTCACATTGCGTTCGCCCTGGCGCAGCACGACTTCGGCCTGGTAGGTGGCGTCGAGGAAGCTGTAGCCCAGGCCCAGGTCCACGGTGCCCAGGGTGATGGCGAATTCACTGTCCACGCCCTGGTTGCGCGTCTTGGGAAAGTTGGCGAAGTAGCCGAGCTGGCCGCTCACGTTGACGCTGCGAAACAGGATGTCGTTTTTGTTGTCGGTGCGAAACGCCGCGACGCTAAAGCGTGTGCTCGGGGTGATGGGCCAGCGCAGGCCGGCTTCGGCGGTGGTGGACTTCACCTGCTCGAGGTAGGGGTCGGCCTGCAGGCCCGCAGGCAGCCGGCAGGGCTCGAGCGGGTCGGCGCAACCCAGCTCGATCACGGTGGGCACACGCGTGTTGCGCGCGATGTTGGCAAACACTGTCGGCGTGGTCGCCGCCTGGCCCAGCTGGTGCGCCACGCCGAACGCGGGGTTGAGGCTCGTGTAGGTGAAGCGTTCGTTGGGCTTGTCTTCGACGATGCCGGTGTCGTCGTCGCGCACCGTGAGCTGGTTGCTCACCGCCGAGCGGTTGTAGCGCACGGTGCCCGTGACGTGCGTGCGCTCGGCCACGCGCCAGGTGTCGGTGGCGTAGACGCCCCAGGCGGTAGAGCGGCCCTGCACGTCGGCGGCCAGTTCGGGCGGCTCGCCGGCGGCCGGCACCACGCCGCGCGTGGGCGTGAAAAAGCCTTCTTGCTCCAGCTGCCGGTAGCGCACGCGGCTCTGGTCGACCGAGGCACCGACCTGCCACTGGTGCGCCTCGCTGGTGCGCGCATAACTTAGTGCGGCGCCCGAGCCGCGCTGGCGCGTTTCGGTGGTATTGAAGGCGGCGTTGTTGCCGGTGGGTTCGGGGTTGCCGACGCTGCCGCCGGTGTCGGGCGCATCGGCTTCGTCGCCGTTGATGGTGTCGCGCTGCGTGCGCCGCGTGTAGACCAGGGCCGAGAGCGAACTGGCGGCGTCGAGCGCGTGGCTGAGGTTGAAGCCGAGCTGCTCGAGCCGGTTGCGGGTGAGGTCGGGGAAGGTGTAGACGGCGGCGTTGTCGGCGAAGTAGAGGTCTTCGGTGAGCGCGGTGCCAGCGATGGTGTAGGCCGGCAGCAGCCCGTTGCCGACCAGCTTGCTGCGCCCGGCCAGCAGCGAGACGCTCCACGCGGTGGTGCCGTCGTCGCGGCCGAGCTTGCCGAGCAACTGACCCAGGCGCCCGTCGGATTCGTCGCGCCAGCCGGTTTCGTCGAAGGCGGTGGCGGCAAGGTAGTGGTGCCAGCCGCTGGCGTCGTCGCTGGCGCCGTGGCTCAAGTCGACGCGCTTGCGCCCGAAGCTGCCGCCCGAGACTTCAGCGCGCAGGCCGCGGGCGCTGCGGCCGTCGTGCGTGGTGTAGGCCAGCGCACCGCCCAGGGAGTTGAGGCCGAAGGCCGGGTTGGCGCCGGGCACCAGCGAGATGGTGTTGACGGCGAACTCGGGGATGAGGTCGAAGTTCACCACGTCGCCAAAGGGCTCGTTGATGCGCACGCCGTCGAGGTAGACCGAAAGCCCCTGGCCCGCGCCGATGAGTGGCGAGGCCCGAAAGCCGCGGTAGGTGAGGTCGCCCTGAAAAGGGCTGCCCTGGATGTCGTTGACCTGCACGCCGGTGATGCGGCGGTTGAGGAACTCGCTCAAGTTGCCGGCCTGCGCCTCGTCGATGCGCTCGCGCTTGATGAGCTGGGTGGAGTAGGGCAAAAGGTTGCGGTCCACGCCCTGGCCGGGCAGGGGCGAGACGCCGATGATCTCGACCCGCTCGAGCTGCGGCTTCGCGGGTGCTGCCGCGGGCTGCGCCGCTGCGAGCCCCCAAGAGCCCAGCAGTGGAAGCCCTAGCCAGCCGACCCGCCGCAGCGACCGCGCCAGCGGCGATAGTCGAGGGGGTCGGGGCGGTGGTATCGAGGAGCGGCCCGTCTTGTTCGATCCATTGACCGAGTTGTCGCTTGTCATCCGTTGCATGCTTGTCGTCCGTTGCATTCTTGTCGTGAGCACCATTCCAGATTCTCCCGCGAGCGCGGCCCCCAGCCTGTCGGGAAAACTTCCCGACCTGCGCGGCGGGCCTGACGGCGAGCGCCGCGGCGCTGCGCCCATCGAGCTGCCGCGCGTGGTCATGCGCGGAGCGCTCGCCGTGGCCGCAGGCGCCCTGTTGCTGGCGCTGCTGCTGGGCTTGTGGCGCGCGCGCGAAGACATGCGTCACGAACTCGGCGCCGCCCTGCGCCTGGCCGACGCCATGGCGCTGCTGGCCGAGCGCACCGCCGCCGCTTCGCGCCCGCGCGAAGAGCTGCTCGCCGCCCTGCAGGCGCTGCAGGCCGACGGCGGCCTGCGCCACCTGCACCTGCAGTTGCGCGACGCCGGCGGCCGCGCGCTCCTGGCCGACCCGAGCGAGCCCGAGCCGGGTGCGCCGATGTCCTGGCTGGTGGCTTTGAGTCGCAGCGTGTTCCCGCCGCCCGCGCGCGCAGCGGTGTCGTGGCCGCTGCTGCGCCCAGGCGGCGAAGTGTGGCAACTGCAGTTGCAGGCCTCGCCCGAGGCCGAGCAGCGCGAAGCGCTCGGCGAACTGCTCGAGCTGCTCGGCTTGCTGGCGCTCGGCAGTGCGGCCATGCTCGCGGTGATGCACTGGCATGTGCGCCGCGCCTTCAAGCCGCTGCGTGCGCTGCTGGGCGCCATCGAGTGCGCCGAACGGCGCGACCTCGCACCGCTGCGCGACCTGCCCGCCATGCCGATCGGCGAACTCGACGCCATCGCCCGCGCCTTGCGCCACCTTGCGGGTGCCCTCGAGCAGGCCGAAGCCGCGCGGCGCCACCTCAGCGGACAACTGCTCACGCTGCAGGAAGACGAGCGCAGCCGCCTCGCCCGCGAACTGCACGACGAATTCGGCCAGCACCTCACGGCGCTGCGCGTCGACGCCGCCTGGCTGCAGCGGCGCCTGGCCGGCCAGGCCGAACTCGCCGCGGTGGCCGCTGGCATGGGCGCGCAGTGCGAGCATGTGCAGCAGGGCGTGCGCGATCTGCTCACGCGCCTGCGGCCTCTTGGCGCTGCCGAGGGCGTGGCCGATGTGCGCCGCATGCAGGTCGACCACGCCGTCTGCCACGACGACCGCGACGCCGAGCCGCCTCGAGAGAGCGTCGCACGATTGCAGTCGTTGCTCGAGACGCTGGTGCGCGCGTGGCAGCAGTCGCCGGGGCAGTCCACGCGCTATGCGCTGCGCTTCCAGGTTGAGGGCATGGGCGCCGAGGCGGGGCTGCCGCGCGCGCTGGTGCTCGCCGTTTACCGCATCAGCCAGGAGGCACTCACCAACGTGGCCCGCCACGCGAGCGCCGGCCATGCGCTGCTCGAAGTTCATGTGCGCGCTTCTGGCCCGGCAGGCGAGCCGGGCGAGCTGCAATGGAGCGTGCAGGACGACGGCCGCGGCCTGGGTGGTGCCACCGCCTGGCAACGCGGCAACGGCCTTGCCGGCCTTAAAGAGCGCGTGTGGGCAGTCGGCGGCGAACTCGAGTGGGGCGACGCCATCGCCTGGCCTGCACAGGAAGGGCCTGGCCTGCACTTGCACGCGCGGATGCCCTTGCCGCCCGTGCGAGAGCGTCGCGAGGGTCGTGACAGTCGTGACAGTCGCGAGGAACGTGAGGATCGCGAGGACCCTGAGAGTCGCAAGGGTCGTGAAGGTCGTGAAGGGGTGGCGCCGTGATTGGCGTCGCCCTGGCCGACGACCACGCCGTGGTGCGCGCGGGCTACCGGCGCCTGCTCGAACTCGAAGCCGACATGCGGGTCGTCGCCGAGTTCGGCGACGCCGACAGCGCCTATGCCGCGCTCGGCGGCGCGCAGGGCGACGCCATCGACCTGCTCGTGCTCGACCTCTCCATGCCCGGGCGCAGCGGCCTTGAATTGCTGCGCCGCCTCACGCGGCGGCGCCCCACGCTGCGCGTGCTGGTCTTCACCATGCACGACAGTCGCGCCACGCTCGAGCAGTGCCTCGCTGCCGGCGCCGCCGGTTACGTGACGAAGAGCAGCGCGCCCGAGGTGCTGGTCGGTGCCGTGCGCCGCGCCGCGAGTGGCGCGCTCGCGCTCTCACCCGACATGGCGGCATTCGGCGACCCGTCGACGCACCCCGGACCGCCGCACCGGCAACTTTCGAGCCGCGAGTTCGACATCCTCATGCAACTGCTCGCCGGCCGCAGCGTGGAAGACATCGCCCACGCCCTGCGCTTGAGCGCCAAGACGGTTTCCAACTACCAGACCCAAGTGCGCCAGAAGCTCGGCGTGGGCAGCGCCCTCGAGCTGCTGCGCTACGCGCGCGAGCACGGGCTCATGGAGCGCTGAGCGGCTGAGTGGCTGAGTGTTGAGCGGGCGCACCACGGGGCCCCGAATGCCTGCGTGGCCGGTGCGGTCTGCACGGCCTGTGCGCCGCACCGGCGTATATTTTTGCCACCTGCAAAAAGGAGTTCGCCATGACGCTACTCGGCCAATGCCATTGCGGAGCGATCCGCTACCGGATCGACGGCCAGCCCAAGCACGTGGCCCTGTGCCACTGCAGCGATTGCCGGCGCAGCGCGGGCGCACCGATGGTGGCCTGGGCGGCGTTCGCCGAGCACGAAGTCACGGTGACGCAGGGCAGCCCCAAGACCATCAATTCCTCCGGCGCCGCGATGCGCAGCTTCTGCGCCGATTGCGGGTCCGGCTTGTTCTATCGCAATGAAGAAGTCCTGCCCGGCATCGTCGACGTGCAGTCGGCCACGCTCGACGATCCCGACGCGCTGCCGCCCGGCGCGCACATCCAGACCGCCGAGCGCATTGGCTGGATGAAGCACGCGCACGAATTGCCCGCCTTCGAGAGGTTTCCGGGTTGAGCGGTCGGCGCTACGCGCCCCGGCTTGCCGCACGGGCGCGGTGCGGATAACACGATTGCACACACAAGCGCATCGGGATTTGCAGCCGCCCCTGTAAGCGCGACCTCGCTACCCAACATGCCCGCCTGGCCGAAGCCCGCGCCGCGCTGGCCGAGAGCGAACAAGCCCGCGCCGCCTACCTTGCCGAAACCAAGCGCACTTTGAGCAACCGGCAGGCCGACGCTCAACTCAATGCGATGGCGGGCTTTGCGCCACCGGCTGCGGGGCAGACCACGCTGCCCGCCGACTACCGCACGGCGCTGGCGCCGGTGATCGCGGCGAGCTGGGGCTGAAGCAGGAAGCCGGGCACCCCAGCGTGCCCGGCTCTCCGCGCGAAAATGCAGCTGCTTCCACCCTGCAGAACAAACGCCCGCCGCGACGCCGAGATCGGCACCGTAAGCCAAGTCCTTGTACGCTCGACGCCAGCCTGCCCATCGCGCAGCGCTCGTTTTTCACCCATCCGGAGAAGCCCATGAAGACCCACCCCTGGTTGATGGCCGCCTTGCTCTTTGCGTTTGCCTCTGCCGCCGCTGCGCAAGACAAGGTCGCCTATCACGTCAATGACGCCAAGAC
This sequence comes from Methylibium sp., assembly GCA_031420735.1. Taxonomy (GTDB): domain Bacteria; phylum Pseudomonadota; class Gammaproteobacteria; order Burkholderiales; family Burkholderiaceae_C; genus Methylibium. Next base: position 1,271 of record JANONH010000130.1, on the reverse strand, counting down.
CCAGGCCCTGGCCACGCTGCGCAATATTCGCAATCACCTCGACACCGACCCGACCGCGCAGGTTACGGTGGTGACGCATGCCAACGGCGTGGACTTCCTCATGGAAGGTGCGAAGGACCCCAACGGCGGCGACTATGCCGCCACGGTCGCCGCACTTGCCAGCCGCGGCGTGGCCTTCGAAATCTGCGAGATCACGCTCAAGAACCGCTCGCTGAAGAAAGAGCAGTTCATCCAGGAGGCGCAGTACACGCCATCGGGCGTGGTGCGGCTGACCAAACTGCAGATACTCGGGCATGCCTACATCAAGCCCTGAGCTCGAGCCTGCGCGCTGGCGCGGCGCAGTGAGGCGGACTTCGCCGAATTGGGCCGTGGCGGCCGTGCTGGCGGTGCTTTCATGCAGCAGCCCGGTCTTGCTGGCGCAGCCCCAGGAAGCCACCTTCACTTTAAAGTCCTTGACCCCGGAGACGGCGCTGCTGGCAGCCCGCGCCGCGCTCGAGCACTGCCGCAAGGCCGGCTACCAGGTTGCCGTCGCGGTGGTCGACCGCGGCGGGTTGCCGCAGGTTTTTCTGCGCGACCGCTATGCCGGGGCCCACACCGTGGAGGTGGCGCTCGACAAGGCGTGGACCGCGGCGAGCTTTCGCATCCCGAGCACCGCGCTCGCCCTGGAAACCCAGGCTGGCTAGGATATGAGGGGCCTGCGCAGCGTGGCGCGCGTGGTGGCCGTCGGCGGCGGCCAGGTCATTGAATCGGCCGGCTCGGTGGTGGGCGCGATCGCCGTGTCGGGCGCCCCGGGAGGCGCGGCCGACGACGTCTGCGCCAAGGCCGGTATCAAGGCCATCGCCGAGGCGCTGGAGTTCTAGGCTCGAAACGCGGCGCTCGGCGCGGCGCGCCTTGCTCAGGCCGCCGGTTCGCGGCAACCGGCTGGCCTCGCTCGCCGCCGCAGAGCGCAAGCGCAGCATCGGCCGCGCACGCTTGCAAAAATGCTCAACGATTCAAGTCCTTGCGCCGGCTCCTGCGAGAGGCTGGCGCTCCAGCCGCAGCGCCAGCGTGGGTCATTGCGTCAATTGCACAATGGCGAGCGGCCCGAGCGCGGGCCGCAACTTTTAAACAGGAGACTTCTCACCATGAATCCACGTCGCCAATTCATCCAGAAGGTGTCGATCGCCGGAGTCGGGCTGCTGTCCGGCGGTGTCGCGCTGAGCGCGGACCTGCCGATGCTTTCGGAGAAAGACCCCGCGGCGCTACCTCTGGGCTACGTGGCCGACGCCAGC
>JANONH010000129.1:0-1744 GCA_031420735.1 Methylibium sp. | reverse complement strand
GAGTCCTTGGGCGCATGGGCCCAGCCGTGCAATAGCAGCGCCGCATCGTCGATGCCGCGGCGGCTCAGCGCCGAAAAGAGGCAGATGCTCAGGTCGGCCTCGTCGGTGGCCAGGTCGGCCAGCACCTGCTGCGCCTTCACGAGCGCCATGTCGGCGTCGCGCCGGTTGAGCTTGTCGGCCTTGGTCAGCAGCACCAGCAGCTTGATCTCGCCGCTGCCGATGCGCGGCCCCACGAAGGCAAGCAGCTTGTGGTCCAGCTCGGTGAAGCCCAGGCGCGAGTCGACCATGAGCACCACGCCCGAGAGGCTCTGCCGCTGCTCGAGGTACTGCGCCATCACCTGCTGCCAGCGCAGCTTGGCGCCTCGCGCGACCTTTGCATAGCCATAGCCTGGAAGGTCGGCGAACAGCGCGTCGGGCGCGTCCTTCGGGCCGAGCGCGAACAGGTTGATGTGCTGCGTGCGGCCCGGCGTCTTCGAGGCGAATGCCAGCCGCTTTTGCTGCGTGAGCCGGTTGATGGCGGTCGACTTGCCGGCGTTGCTGCGGCCGACAAAGGCGATTTCCGGCAGATCGTTGAATGGCACCTGCACCAACTGCGCAGCGGTCGTGAGAAAGCGGGCGGTGTGAGTCCAGGCCAACGCGAGCTTGGCAGGGTCTGGCGATTGCGCAGTGGGCGAATTCATCCGACATTGTAAAATCTCTGGCTGTTCCCGCTGAGCGATTGCTTCTGCCGCCGGTGGGAACTGGCCGCCCTTACAACCGCTTGCGCCCATGAAGTCCGTTACTGCCGTCATTGCCGTCCTGCTCGCCTTCTTTATTGGCTCCAACGCGTTCGCCGCCGGCGTAAAACCGAAGGTCGCGCCCGACCTGAAAAAAGGCGAGGTCATCGCCACCACCGTGTGCGCCGCCTGCCATACGGCAGACGGTTCGCGGGGCAGCCCGGCCAATCCCATACTGCAAGCCCAGCACCCCGAATACCTCGCCAAGCAACTTGCCGAGTTCAAGTCGGGTGTTCGCGAAAACGCGATCATGAAGGCGTTTGCCTCGGCACTGAGCGAAGACGACATACGCAATGTCGCGGCGTTTTATGCCAGCAAGGAAGCCAAGCCCGGTTTTGCCAGGAACAAGGACTGGGTCGCGCTCGGCGAGCGCATCTACCGCGGCGGCCTGAGCGAAAAGCAGGTGCCGGCCTGCGCCGGTTGCCACAACCCGAGTGGCGCAGGGAATCCCGCCCACTACCCGCGGCTGGGCGGTCAGCATGCCGAGTACACCAAGGCGCAGTTGGGCGCCTTTCGCGGTGAGTTGCGCAAGAACAGTGCGGAGATGAATGCCATTGCGGCGCGCCTGAGCGACAAGGAGATCGACGCGCTTGCCGATTACGTCGCCGGCCTGCGTTGAAGGCCAGCGTCGAGAAAGCCGCGGGCGCGGCGCTCGCGGCTCTGTAAGTTCGAGCCAGTCGGCGCGACTCACCCGCAATGGTCGATGAGGGAACTTGCCGCTCCGGCTCCCCTCGAATCGACTCCAACGTCGAGGCGACCATGCCCATTCTTCGAGCTGCCAACGGCTTTATTCACGAGAGCCCGAGCGAGATCACGCCACGCGCGGTGTACGAGCAGCGGCGGCAGATGTTGCGCCTCATGGCTTGCGGCGGCACCGGCGCGCTGATGGCGGCCTGGGCATCGCGCGAGGCCCGGGCGCAGGGCACCAGGCCGGGCAAGCTGGCGGCGCTCGCGGGTGCGCGCAGCAG
>JANONH010000128.1:0-2647 GCA_031420735.1 Methylibium sp. | reverse complement strand
GTCGCAAAGCAGGCCTGCAACAGGTAGCCGCCGGTGGGCGCCTCCCAATCGAGCATCTCTCCGGCACAGAAGACGCCCGGCAGCGCCTGCAGCATGAGCCGCGCGTCGAGTGCCTCGAACGCCACGCCGCCGGCGCTGCTGATGGCCTCGTCGATCGGCCGCGGCGCCACCAGGCGCAGCGGCAAGGCCTTGAGCGTGGCGGCCACGCGCGCCATGTCGTGCAGGGCGCCCTGGTCGAGCACTTCGTACAGCAAGGCCGCCTTCGCGCCTTCAATGCCGAGCCGCCCGGCCAAGTGGCGCGCCAAGGTGCGCGCGCCGCGGGGTCGCTGCAGCTCGCGGGCCACGAAGTCGGGCGCACGGTCGGGCAGGAGGTCGAGCGTGAGCGTGGCGTCGCCGTGGCGCGCGATCTCGTCGCGCAGCAAGGCCGAAGCGGCGTAGACCAGGCTGCCTTCGATGCCGCCGGCGGTCAGCACAAATTCACCCCGGCGCAAAAAGCCCGCCGACCCGAGCCGCGCACGAAAGCCGAGCACCACCGGTTTGATCGGCGCGCCGGCAAAGCGCGTGCGCAAAGACTCGGACCAGCCCGCGGCTTGCCCGGGCCAGCCGATGTCGAAACCGCAGTTCGAAGGCGCGAGCGGCGCAAGCGCAACGCCGCGTGCCGCCAGCAGCGGCCACCAGGCGCCGTCCGAGCCCAGGCGCGGCCAGCTCGCGCCGCCGAGCGCCAGCACCACCGCGTCGGGCATGAGCCTGAGCTCGCTCTGCGGCGTGGCCAAGCACAGCGCGCCGTCGGCGGCCCAGCCGAGCCAGCGGTGGCGGCTGTGCAGCTCGACGCCCTGCGCGCGCAGCCGCTGCAACCAGGCGCGCAGCAAGGGCGCGGCCTTGAGGTCGCGCGGGAAGACGCGGCCCGAACTGCCGACGAACGTGGCGATGCCCAGCGCCTGGGCCCAGTCGCGCAGCGCCGCCGCGTCGAAGGCGGCCAGCAGCGCTTGCAAGTCACCGCTGCGTGCGCCGTAACGGCCGACGAAGCTCGCAAAGGCTTCGCCGTGCGTCAGGTTCAGGCCGCCTTTGCCGGCCAGCAGGAACTTGCGGCCCACCGAGGGCATGGCGTCGTAGACGGCCACCCGCAGGCCGTGCGCGGCCAGTGTCTCGGCGGCCATCAAGCCGGCCGGGCCGGCGCCGATCACGGCCACCCGCGCGGCGTCGGCCGTCATGGCGCTGGCCGCCCAGAGCGCCCGGCGTTCAAGGCGCGGCGCGCCCTGCCACGCCGAAGCCAAACACCAGCGAGGCCTCGAGCACCGGGCTGCGCAGCGGGCCGCTCGAGGAGCGTATGGCCCCGGCGCCCAAGCGCAGCGCCAGGCCTGGGCTCAACTGGCGCCCCACGAAGGCCATCGGCTGCATGATCGCCCCGCCCTGAGTGTCGACACCGCCGCCGCCGGCCGCACCGAGGCTGGCCTGCAGACCCAGGTGCCACTGCTCGCCAAGCGGCCACTGGGCGCCGAGGCCAAGCAGGCCGGCCGAGTAGCCGCCCGCGCCTCCGCCGTAGGCACTGTGCGCCTCGCCGCTGAGGTAGAGCCGCGGCCCGAGGAAGCGGTTCACGCGCAGCACCACCGCTTCGAGGCTGCGCTCGCCGCCGTCGCGGCGCGCGGCGCGGTAGCGCTCCACGCCAGCCGTCCATTCCATGCGCGCCAGGGCGGATGAAGCCGTGGCGCCCTGCCCGCCAGCGCCTGCGCTGCGGTGGTCGAGCCACCAGTCCAGAGCCACCGAGCTCTGGCGTGCGCGCAGGCTGCCCTGCGGCGCGCCGGCCCAGCCGGCCTCGACCAGCACGCCGAGTTGCGGCGTGAGTCGCCAGCGAGCGTAGGCGGCGGCCTTCCACAGCAGGCCGCCACCGACGTCGATGTCGCCGCCACCGCCCATGCCAAGCGCTGCGCGCGCGCCCAGCTGCAGTCGTTCATGACCGAGCTGGCGCTCAGTGCCCGCGCTTGCCAGGTATTCGGCATAGCCGGCCACGCCGCCGCTGGCCGCGCCCGCCGCTTCGAGGCCCCAATAAGCGTGCTCGCCGAAGCCGCGCAGCAGGCGCACCCCGACCAGGCCGATCGGCTCGCTGAGCGCGCCGCCGCCGGCGATGCGCTGCGAGCCAGCTTGCGGCCGCAAGCGCCCATACACCGCCTGCACGCGATCGAAGCCCACGCCCGAGCGCTGCCCGCCAGCGTCGCCTTGCAGCAGCAAGCCGGTGGTCGGGCGTCCGGGCAGAAAACGAAACGCGCCATCCGAGACGAGCACGAGGCCGACCTGGGTGCTGTCGATCTGCCCACCGGAGAAGCGCACCTGCGCGAGCGACAGGCCGGCGCGAAAGCCGCCAAAGTCCCACAGCAGGTCGGCATGCGGGCGCAGCATCAGGCCGCTGCCCACCGGTGCGCTGCCGCCACCGCCGCCGCCGGCGTAGAAGCCGAGGTCCAAGCCGAGCGGCCCGGCCAGCTGGCCCTGCCAGCCGGCCTCGAGACCGAGGGTGAAGAGCCCGCCGCGACGCCCGCCGATGGCGCCGTAGGCCGCAGGGCCGACCGAAAAGCCGGGCGCCACGCCGATGCGGTAGGTGGTGCCGACGAGCGTCATGCCCTCGTCGCCCGGCAACTCGACCCGCTCGGCGCCA
>JANONH010000127.1:0-9973 GCA_031420735.1 Methylibium sp. | reverse complement strand
CACGACCCCTGCCACAGCCCGATGAAGCTGCAGGAGCCGATGAAGACGGTCAAGGCGCTGCTCGGCGAGCGCGTCTTGAAAAGCGATCGGTGCTGCGGAGAAAGCGGCACGTTGGGGGTGACCCGCCCGGACATCGCCACGCAGGTGCGTTTTCGCAAAGAAGAAGAACTGCTCAAAGACGAAGCCCGGCTGCGCGGCGCAACCGGCGTGCCCGCCAGCGGCCCGATCAAGATCCTCACCTCTTGCCCGAGTTGTCTGCAAGGCTTGTCACGCTACGGCGATGACCTTGCCAACGGCTTGTTGGAGGCCGACTACATCGTCGTTGAAATGGCGCGCCAGATTCTCGGCGAGAGCTGGTTGCCCGATTACGTGGCGCGCGCCAACAATGGCGGCATCGAACGGGTGCTGGTGTGAGCGGGCGAGTGACTGCTGGCTGCGAACTGTGCGAGCGGGTGGGAGGCGAGCTCGTTCATCGCACGCGCGACTGGCGGGTGGTGCGCGTGGCGGACGCCGCGTTTCCGGCTTTCTACCGCCTGATATGGAATGCGCATGTGGCCGAGTTCAGCGACCTGGATGCACCGGCGCGCCGCACTTGCATGGACGCGGTGGTGGCAGTCGAGCGGGTTCTGCGTGAGCGCTTGCGGCCCACCAAGATCAATCTGGCCAGCCTTGGGAACCAGGTTGCGCACTTGCATTGGCACGTGATCGCCCGTTTCGATTGGGACAGCCGCTTTCCCGCGCCGGTGTGGGTCGCAGCGCAGCGGGTGGTCGAGCCGCCGCCCACGCAGCGCTTGGCGCTTTCGACGACGGAGCTCGATGCCTGCGTTGCGGCGACCCTGCAGCCATTAGAAGACGACGATGCTCGCGCTGAGCCGCCCGGTCCTGCGGTGGGCCAAGCCCGGCTGGTCTAGACTCGAAACTCCACTCAGCGGAGCAACCATGGCCGGCCTCGACAAGCGCTCCCCCACTCCCACCGCCCTCACGGTGCACCAGCAGTCGAAGGCGCTCGAAATCGCGTTCTCCGATGGCGCGGCGTTTCGCCTTCCGTTCGAACTGTTGCGCATCTATTCGCCCTCGGCCGAAGTGCAAGGCCACGGCCCCGGGCAGGAAGTGCTTCAGACCGGCAAGCGCCAGGTCGAGATCGTCTCGCTCGAACCGGTCGGCAACTACGCGGTGCAGCCGACTTTCTCCGACGGTCACAGCAGCGGCCTGTTCTCCTGGGATTACCTCTATCACCTCGGCGCCGAACAAGAGGGCCTGTGGCAGGCGTACGAGGCGCGGCTCGCGGCGGCGGGCATGGACCGCGATGCGGCCATGCCGCAGGCGGGCGGCTCCGCTTGCGGCAGCAAGCACTAACGTCTACGGCGCGGGCACCGGCCATGAGCCGCACTCATTTCGGTTTCGAGACGGTCGAGGAGACCGGCAAAGCCAAGCGGGTGCGCGGCGTATTCGATGCTGTCGCGTCGCGCTACGACCTCATGAACGACTTGATGTCCCTGGGCCTGCACCGTGTCTGGAAGGCCTATACGGTGGCGCTCGCCGGAGTGCGGGAAGGGCAGCGCGTGCTCGACATTGCCGGCGGCACCGGCGATCTCGCCAGGGCGTTCGCCCGGCAGGTTGGCAGCAGCGGCATGGTGGTGCACACCGACATCAACGAGGCAATGCTGCGCATCGGCCGAGACCGGCTCTGCGACGAAGGCTTGGTCTTGCCCACGGTCTTGTGCGATGCCGAGGCGCTGCCGTTCGCCGACGCCAGCTTCGACCTCGTGAGCGTGGCCTTCGGTCTGCGCAACATGACGCAGAAGGAGCGGGCGCTTGCCGAAATGGCGCGCGTTCTGGTTCCCGGAGGTCGTCTGATGGTGCTGGAGTTTTCAAAGGTCGCCAAACCGCTCGAGAAGGCCTACGACTGGTACTCCTTCAAGGTGCTGCCGCGCCTGGGGCAGTGGGTGGCAGGCGACGCCGCGAGTTACCGCTATCTTGCGGAGTCGATCCGCATGCACCCCGACCAAGCCGCCCTCAAAGGCCTCATGAAGGCAGCCGGCTTCGGGCACGTCGACGTGCACGATCTGAGCGCGGGTGTGGTTGCCCTGCATGTCGGAATTCGTTGCTGACAAATTTGCAATGTTTCGGTAGGGCTCGTTCACTCTGCCAAATAATTCGGATTTGACGCTTTCCCTGCTGTACGGGACGCGTGGCCCCTGCTCCGGGGTCACCGGGCAGGCATGGGCGAATTAAACTGACACTCTGTATGGCTTCAAAGCCCTCTTTGGATCATTCGAGCATGATGATTTCTGCTGGGCACACCCAGGTCGGGGACCGCTATCGACCCGCCCGGGCTCTTGCGCTGGCGACCACGGTATGCGTGTTGCTATGTGCTTGTTCGGGCGACCGCAAAGACAAGCCCGCCTCCCAGGTGGTGGCCAAGGTCAACAAGGAAGAGATCTCGGTGCACCAACTCAACTACTCGATGCAGCGCCAACCGGCTCCCAACCCCGCGCAGGCGGCGAGTGCCGGCCGTCGGGCTCTGGAGCGCCTGATCGATGAGGAAGTGGTGCTGCAAAAGGCGGCCGAGTCGCGCATGGATCGCGACCCAGTCGTGCTGCAGGCGATCGACGCGGCACGCCGCGACATTGTTTTCCGGGCCTACCTCAATAAATTGAGCGAGCAGTCCGGCAAGCCGGGTGAGGCCGCTGTAGAGCAGTACTTTGATGCCAACCCGGCATTGTTCAGCGAACGCCGCATCTACTCGTTCCAGGAAATCTCGATCGACGCCCTGCCCGAGCAGATCGAGCTTCTGAAAGAGCGTTTGAAAGCGGCTAAGTCCGTGGCCGAGTTCGCAGACTACTTGCGTGCGAACGAGTTCAAGTTCGTAAGCAGCCAAACCGTTCGCGCTGCGGAGCAACTGCCGCTGGCGTCTTTGTCGCAGATCGCGCGTTTGAAAGACGGCGAATTCTTCTTCGCGGCCACACCGACTGGTGGGCGGGTTGTTGCAGTCGTCGATTCGCAGAGCCAACCGGTGACGCAAGAAAAGGCTCGCCCGGTGATCGAGAAGTTTTTGCTAAGTGAGCTTAGACGAAAACGTGCCGAGGAGGAGGTCAAGGCGCTACGCGGCAACGCAAAAATCGAGTATGTGGGGGAATTTTCCCAGGCTGCGGCATCGAGTCCGTTGTCGCCAGCAGTCGCCTTGGCCCGCAACGCGCCTGCATCAGCAGCCCTGGATATCGACAAAGGTCTGAAAGGTTTCAAGTGAACGGTTTCATCTCTCATGCTCTCTTTGGCTTGGCAAAGCTCGCAACGCTGCCGTGCTTCAGGCTTGCCGCTCTGCGTGCAGCTCGGCCCATGCGGGCTTTCGTCCTCGTTTTGGCGTCGCTGCTCGGCGCAGGTGCGGTGTTGGCACAGGAGACGCCACTCGGGCCGGGGGACAACATCAAGGTTACCGTCTACCAAAATCCCGACCTGAGCTCCGAACACCGGATTTCGCAGACCGGAAACATCACCTTTCCTCTGGTCGGCGCGGTAAACCTTGGTGGATTGACCATTCCGCAGGCGCAGGACCGCATCGCCAAGTCGCTCAAGGACGGGGGATTTGTCCTCAAGCCCCAGGTGAGCGTGTCGCTTACCGAGATCCGAAGCGTTCAGGTGTCTATCCTTGGCCAGGTGGGCAAGCCGGGTCGCTACCCGATCGAGATCGGCAACAGCAAGGTTTCCGACATGATCGCCGCGGCTGGCGGTGTCGGCCCGCTCGGCGCCGACATCGTGACGCTCGTGGGCACGCGCCAGGGTAAACCGCTCAAGGTCGACATCGACCTGCCAATGATTTACCAGTCGGGGCGCAACGACCTCGACACCACGGTGGCTGGCGGCGACATCATCTACGTGCAACGCGCACCCAGTTTCTACATTTACGGCGAAGTGCAAAAGCCCGGTGTGTTTCGTCTCGAGCGGGGCACCACGCTGTTGCAGGCCCTTGCGCAGAGCGGCGGGCTGACGCAGCGTGGTACCGAAAAGGGCCTGCGGCTGCACCGTCGTGACGCCAACAACCAAGTCAAGATTCTCGAACCGAAGATGAACGACCCGATCCTCCCGGATGACGTCATCTACATCCGCGAATCCGTGTTCTAGGAGAATCTCATGCCGATTTCGCAGATGTTTCGTGTCTTCAAGGCCCGACGCTGGCTCATGTTGTTAGTCTTCACCCTGTTCGCAGCGCTCGGGACCGGAGTGACCCTTTGGTTGCCAAAGCAATACACGGCAGACACCGCCTTGGTGCTCGACGTCAAGGTCGACCCGATCATCGGCGCATTGGCACCCAACATGGCTTCGCCGGCCTATATGGCAACCCAGATCGAGATCCTGAAGAGCGACCCGGTCGCCGCCCGCGTCGTCAAGAGCCTCGGGCTCGAGCGATCCGCGAAGGCTTCGGCGCAGTGGCGCGAGGCGACCGACGGCAAGATTCCTCTCGAGCGCTATTTCGGGGCGCTTTTGCAAAAGGGCTTGGCCGCCGAGGCGCTGCGCGGCAGCAACATCATCAACATCGCTTTCACGGCCCAGGACCCGGTGTTCGCGGCTGCCGCGGCGAATGCGTTTGCGCAGGCCTACCTGGAGCTTTCGATCGAGATGCGCGTCGAGCCGGCCAAACAGTACGCCGCTTGGTTCGACGAGCAGTCCAAGGGATTAAGAAGCAACCTTGAACAGGCGCAGGCGAAGCTTTCTAAGTTTCAGCGCGAGAAGGGCATCGTCGTGAGCGACGAGCGCTTGGACCAGGAAAATGGGCGCTTGAATGCCTTGAGCACACAGCTCGCGATGGCACAACTCGAACGCGTCGACGCCACCGGTCGCCAGCGCAACAGTGGCAGCGAGATGTCGCCCGACGTCCAGCAAAGTCCGGCGGTGCAAAGTCTCAAATCGGAGCTTGCGAAGGCCGAGACGAAATTGAGCGAGATTAGCAGCGTGGTCGGAGTCAACCACCCGCAGCGCCAGTCGCTCGCTTCGCAGGTCGCTGAGCTGAAGCAGCAACTCGCCAGTGAGGTGCGGCGCGTCTCGGGTGGCAGTGCGGTGATCGGTCGCAACAGCGCCCAGAAAGTGGCGGAACTTCAAGCGATGTACGACACGCAGAAAAAACAGTTGCTGGCTCTGCGGGGCGAAAAGGACCAGATCGCGGTTCTGGTACGCGATGTCGAGACGGCGCAGCGCGCTTACGAGAGCGCTTCACAGCGCGTGAGTCAGCTCAATCTCGAGGGCCAAACCAATCAGGCCAATGTGCGGGTCCTCAGTCGTGCGGTCGAGCCGCTCGAACCGGCGATTACCAAGCAGATCGTTCGTATCGTGGGTGCGCTGCTCGGTGCGTTCATATTGGCTGCGGCGCTCGCGCTTGGGCTTGAGATGCTCGACCAACGGGTTCGAAGCCCCGAAGACATGCTGGCCACGGAGGGTGTGCCCGTGCTGGGTGTGTTGCGCCCGTCGGGCTCGAAGTTGCCGGTTTACCGACGGCTCTCACTGCCCCGCCCGGTGTCGCAGCCCGCTTTGCCGGCCATTGGAGTGCGATGATGAGAATGAGCGTTGCCACGCTGCCCACGCTTGCGCGCGCCAACCGCACCATCGGTGCGATCCTCATGGACGCCGGCTTGCTGTCGGCCGAAGGCGCAGAGCAGATCCTCAGGCTGCAGCGGCAGAACAACCTGCGTTTCGGTGAAGCAGCCATCCGTCTGGGGCTACTCACGGAAGCGGACATCCAGTACGCCCTGGCGCGCCAGTTCGACTACGCCTACTTGCGTCTGAGCGACCGCAAGTCGGTCAGTGAAGAAGTGGTGGCCGCTTACCAGCCGTTTAGTCCGCAGGTTGAACAGCTACGGGCGGTGCGCAGCCAACTCATGCTGCGCTGGTTTGACAAGCTCGAGCAGCGTCAGTCATTGGCCATCATCGGCACAGGCCGGGGCGACGGCCGCAGCCATCTTGCGGCCAATCTTGCCGTGGTGTTCGCTCAGCTTGGCGAGCGCACCTTGCTCATTGACGCCGACATGCGCCAGCCGCGGCAGCACGAACTCTTCATGCTGCAGAACAAGACGGGGCTGTCGACCTTGCTCGCCCAGCGCTCTCGCGAAGAGGCGATCGTGCGCATCACCGATCTGGTCGGGCTGTCGGTCTTGCCGGCCGGCCCCGTGCCACCGAATCCGCTCGAGTTGCTCAACCGTCCCGCGTTCGACGAGCTTCTCGCCCACGCCAAGGCGTCCTACGACGTGGTCTTGATCGACACGCCCGGACTGTCGTGCGGTGAAGACGCTGTCATGGTCGCCGTGCGCACGCGCGCGGTTCTCGCGGTCGCTCGCAGCAACCAGACCCGCCTCGCTGCTTTCAACGACATGGTGGCGGGGCTTTCCGGGGCAGGCGTCGCAGTCGTGGGTTCGGTTCTCAACGACGTGCCACAGCGCAAGGCCGGCAGATGAGTGTCGCTTCGGTCCGCATCGGCTTCGTGCCCTTGCTGAGCGAAACGACTGCTGCAGGTCTCGTTGTTCTCGCGGGCGTCGCCGCGATGTACCTGCCTTTGTATTGGAGTGCCGCGCACTCTTTGTGGCAGCAGGATGAACACGCTCATGCGCCGCTGGTGTTGGCCGTGTGCATCTGGCTTGTCTGGTCGAGTCGGCGAGCATTGCAAGCCGCACCAACGGCAGCCGCGCCCCTTTGGGCCTGGCCGCTCATGCTGCTTGGTCTGTCGGTCTATCTGATCGGCCGCCTGGTCGGGATCTCGGTGTTGGAGTTCGGCTCGCAACCAATGGTCTTGGTTGCAGGAATTTTGCTGCTGCGAGGCACGCCTTCATTGCGGGTGGTCTGGTTCGCAGTCTTGTTCACTATTTTCTTGGTGCCTATTCCGGCCGTGCTCGTTGACGCCTTGACAGGCCCGCTCAAGCAGTTAATTTCAATGCTTGTCGAAGAGATTCTTTTTGCCGCTGGCTACCCGATCGGTAGGTCTGGCGTGACCATCAGCGTTGGTCAGTACCAACTTCTGGTTGCTGATGCATGCTCTGGCTTGAACTCCATGATCAGTCTTTCGGCGCTTGGCACTCTGTTCATCTACGTCCTTGCGCGGCCTAGTCGCCTGCATAACGCCATCATGCTGGCAGCGATCTTGCCAATTGCGTTTGCAGCGAACATCGTCAGGGTAATTGTCCTGATCTTGATCACCTACCACTTGGGTGACGAAGCCGGACAAGGCTTCTTGCATGATCTTGCAGGACTGGTGCTCATGGTCGTTGCTTTACTCGGTTTCTTTTTGCTTAACTCCCTGCTGATTTATTTTATTCCTCGGCGGCGGAATCGTCAGTCACACCCGGCGACGAGCATCTGACTTTGAAGGTTTGGTCATGAAAGCGATTCTTCCAATATCAAGCGATTTGACGCTGGACTTGCAGACGGCACGAGAGATCGGCCAGCAATTGTCTAGCGACTACTGCTTTGCCGAACCATTTCCGCACATTGTATTGGACGATTTTTTACCAGAATCGGTGGCCCGACTCGCACTCGACAACTTTCCAGTGGAAGCGTTGCCGTCGGACAGAGTTTTTGAGATGGGTTATGCCGGACTGCATAAACGCCAGATCATGCCGCTCGACTGCAATGAAGCAGTACGTGGTTTATTTCATTTTTTTAACTCGCCACCGATGCTTGAATTTCTAGAGGGCTTGTCATCGTTGCAGGGATTGATTCCAGATCCTTATTTTACCGGTGGCGGGTTTCATGAAACGAAACGTGGCGGCAAGCTCGGCGTTCACGCCGACTTTAGAATCAATGATCGCTTGCACCTGCATCGGCGCATGAATGTTATTATTTATCTCAATGAAAACTGGCGTGACGAGTATGGTGGATTTCTCGAACTATGGGACCGCGATATGAAATCTATGCGCCATGCCGTCAAACCGATCTTCAATCGCTGCGTGATTTTCAACACTGACGCCGATTCTTACCACGGGCATCCGAATCCGCTGAACACGCCACCCGACGTCTTACGACGCTCTATTGCGCTCTACTACTACACAGGCTCGAAGGAAATCTACAACGAAATACCGGACACCTCGACGATCTACCAATCGCGCCCCGGCGACTCTCGCGATGTGCGCCGCGAGGCGCGCCAGTTACGCTTGGAGCAACACCTGCGCCAATGGATCCCACCCGCGCTGCACCGCTATGTGATGGCGATCCGACGCCGGCTTTCTGGCCGCGCGCCGGCGGAGCGCTGAGCTCCGAAGCACGGGACGCCAGCGTTAATCCCCTGAGTTCTTCGCCACGATATCGATTGCTCAAACCATGGTGACGCAACTCAAGGCGATGGTGGTCGTCATGTTCTTCGCCACGGCGGTGTTCATGGTAGCCAAGACGGTGTGTCTTCGCTTTATGTCCGAAAAGGACTTCACGCGTCGGCGCAACGTGTTTCTAGCGCTGACACTCACGGCCTTCCTTGCGCCGAGCTTCTGGCTTTACGCGCTGGTTGCCGTACCGTTGCTAGCCTGGGCCGCACTTCGGGACAGCAACCCGCCGGCGATTTACATGCTGATGCTGCACGTAATTCCGCCGTTTTCGATCCAGCTGCCCGTCGTTGGCGTCAACCAACTGTTCGATCTCAATCAGTACCGCATCTTGGCATTTGCAGTGCTGCTGCCAATGCTGCTGCGCACGCGTGGGGTCGCATCTGCCACCGTTGCGGCGCGGGGTTGGTCACTGCCTGATGTATTGCTCGTGGCCTACCTGTTGCTTCAGCTTGTGCTGCCGATCCCCTACGAATCGGTCACAAACACCCTGCGTCGAACTTTCCTTGCCGGCCTGGACGTGATGCTCTTGTATTTCGTGTTCAGCAGAATGCTCACCAGCCGGCGCAACTTCACTGACATGATGGCGGCATTCACTCTGTCGTGTGCCATAGCCGCCCCTATTGCGACCTTCGAGTCAGTCAAGGGCTGGCTCCAATATCAGTCGATCGGCGACCTCTGGGGTGCGCCTTTGGATTTCGCCTTTCTCATGCGTGGTGGCACTCTGCGTGCGCAGGTTTCAAGCGGGCACTCGCTGGCACTGGGCTACCTGATGTCGATGGGCTTTGGCTTCTGGCTCTACCTACAGGCGCATTTGCCGTCGGCGCGCTGGCGCTGGGGCGTGGTGGGATGGTTACTGATGGGGCTGATAGCATCGTATGCGCGCGGTCCCTGGTTGGTAGCCGTTGTGGTGTTCCTCGCCTTCATGGCGTATCGCAGCGGCCCAATGGCCAAGCTCTACAAGCTGGCTTGCTACCTGCTCATCGCCGGAGGATTGCTGCTGGTTTCACCGCTCGGTACAAACATAATCACTTCGCTGCCGTTCGGCAACATCGATACCGGCAACGTCACGTACCGCCAGCGGCTGACTGAAGTGTCCTGGCAACTGGTGATGCAGAACCCCCTGTTCGGGGATCTCTTTGTGATGGATCAAATGGAATCGCTGCGCCAGGGCCAGGGCATCATCGACCTAGTCAACACCTATGCGGGCGTTGCGCTGTTCTACGGCCTCACCGGTCTTGCTTTGTTTCTGGGTTTTTTCCTGAGCGCCCTATGGAAGGCGCACCGCGCTGTGCATAGTGTTGCGAGCGTCGACCGCGAGCTAGCGCATCTAGGTGCAGCCATCGTGGCCTGCTTGGTTGGCACGCTGTTCATGATGGCCACCGGCAGTTTCGGTACCGGCCTGGCGCAACTCGCATGGACGCTCGGCGCGATGGCAGTCGGATATTCACGGCTCGCCGTGGTGCCGGCGGTGGCCGCCCTACCGGACGTGGAACGCTATCGCAGCGTAGGGCGCCCGTTTCAGGCGAGGCAGAGGTGAGCCGCAGTGCTCCGTCTGCGTAGAGACGACTCTGCATTTTCGCACCATGGTAATGCTCGCTTGCTTGGCATGCTCCCGCAACCCGAAACCGACCCCAACACGCCTGCCGCACGGTCCGCCGCGCCAGGACTTTTTT
>JANONH010000126.1:0-4143 GCA_031420735.1 Methylibium sp. | reverse complement strand
CACCCGCGCTTTCACATCGGCGAGTCGTTGCTGCCGGCCAATGTCGCCCTGTTCGACCGCCTTGGCCTGCGCGACGAGGTCGAGGCGATCGGCATGCCCAAGTGGGGCGTCGAGTTCGTGTCGCCCGACCACGCGCACCAGAGCTTCGTCGAATTCGCCGACGCCTGGGACAAGACCATGCCCTATGCGTGGCAGGTGCGGCGCTCCGAACTCGACCTGCTGCTGTTTCGAAATGCCGAGCGGCGCGGTGCGCGCACGCTCGAAGGCTGCCGCGTGCGCGACGTCGTCTTCTGCGCCGACGGCGCCACCGTGCAGGCCGAGCTGCAGGGCGGTGAGCGCCGCACCTGGCGCGCCCGCTTCGTGGTCGACGCCTCCGGCCGCGACACCCTGCTGGCCAACAAACTGCAGTCCAAGCGCAAGAACCCGCGCCACAACAGCTCGGCCCTGTTTGGCCACTTCACCGGCGCCGAGCGCCTGGCCGGCCAACGCGAAGGCAACATCAGCATTTTCTGGTTCGCGCACGGCTGGTTCTGGTTCATTCCGCTGGCCGACGGCAGCACCAGCATCGGCGCGGTGTGCTGGCCCTACTACCTCAAGTCGCGCAGCGTGCCGCTCGGCGAATTTTTTGCCGCCACCATCGCGCTGTGCCCCCAGCTCGCTGCGCGGCTGTCTGGCGCCACGCTCGTGGACGACGCAGTGCACGCCACCGGCAACTACTCCTACGACGGCACGCACTGCAGCGGCGAGCGCTACTTGATGCTCGGCGACGCCTACGCCTTTGTCGACCCGGTGTTCTCCTCGGGCGTCTACCTGGCGATGCAAAGTGCCTTCGAAGGCGCCGCGGTGGTGGCGACCTGCCTGGACGACCCCCGGCGCGCGCCGCGCGCGCGACGGCGTTTCGAGGCGATGATGCAGAAAGGGCCGCGCGAGTTTTCATGGTTCATATTTCGCGTCACCAACCCGACGCTGCGCGAGTTCTTCATGGACCCGCACAACCCGATGCGCGTCAAGGAAGCGCTGCTGTCGCTGCTGGCCGGCGACATCCACGGCAAGACGCCGATCTGGCCGTCGTTGTGGGCCATGAAGGGCCTCTATTACCTCTTTTCGCTGGTGCACTTCAAGCGCACCTTCGGCGCCTGGCAGCGCCGCCGCCAGAACGTGCGCGATCTCGGGCCGCTGCAGGACGAGACCATCGTGCAGGCACAGTGAGCAGTCCCGCCTCACCGCTCGATGCGCCGCTGCGAGCCGAGCGACTCACGCTCGACGCGTGGCGCCGACGCCAAGCCACTGGCCGCGACGGCGCCGCAGCGACTCTGCCCCAGGGCGCGGGCGCGCCGCCGCCGGCGCCGCTCGGCCTGCTGGCCTACGGCAGCGGCGCGCCGCATGGCGTTGCCGCGCAGCTGCTCGGCGACGGCGAGCCACGCGTGGACCTCTGGTGGGGAGCGGCGTCGGGCCTGCAATCGGGGCGCTCTGGCAGCGTCGCCTGGCGCAGCGACGGCCAATGGCTGCACGGCGTGCTTGAACTCGGCGACACCGACGACACCGAAGCGGCCGCGCTCGACGGGCCATCGTTGCGGGCCGCACCGCAGGCGAGCTTGGCCACCCTCACCCACCGCGCCTACCAAGACGTTTTCGCCGCGCTCGAGCAAAGCGGCTGCACGCACCTGCTGCGGGTGTGGAACTACCTGCCACGCATCAATGCCGAGGGCGGCGGCCTGGAGCGCTACCGCCAGTTCAACTTCGGGCGCCAGCAGGCCTTCATCGAAGCCGGGCGCTCCACCGTCGAGGGCGTTCCGGTGGCCTGCGCACTGGGCACGCGAGGCGGGCCGCTGCACGTGAGCTTTCTGGCCGCGCGCGACGCCATGGCGCTGCCCATCGACAACCCGCGCCAAGTCGCACCGGCGAGCTACCCCGACGCCTACGGGCCGCGCAGCCCGACCTTCTCGCGTGCGGCACTGCTCGACGTCGGCGCCGGTCGGCTCGCGCTGTTCGTCGCCGGCACCGCCAGCATCGTTGGCCACGCGAGCATGCACGCGGGCGACGTGCTCGCGCAAACGCACGAGACCCTGCGCAACCTGGAAGCCATCGTCGCGCAAGCCCGCGCACGCTGCACGGCGCGCTTTGCGCTGTCGCGCCTGGACTGCGTGGTCTATGTGCGCCAGGCCGCGCATTGGCCCGCCGTGCGCGAGGTGCTGGCCAGCGCGCTCGGCGCCGACTCGCTCACCCTGCGCGGCGCCGTCGCCCTGCAAGCCGACGTCTGCCGCAGCGACCTGCTGATTGAGATCGAGGCGCACGCCTTCGAGCCTGGGGAGCTGCTGCCATGACGTCAGGGCCGGCCGCAACCAAAGCGGTGGCGTGGCGCATGCCGCAGCGAGCGGCGGCATGCGCTGCACTCGTCGCCGCGCTGCAGGCGACGGGCGCGCAGGCCGCTCCCACCGAGCGCCCGCTGTGGGAGCTGGGCCTGGGCGGCGCGGCGCTGCGCCTGCCGCATTACCGCGGCTCGGAGCAGTCGCACGACTGGCTGCTGCCACTGCCCTACGTCGTCTACCGCGGCAAAATCTTCAAGGCCGACCGCGACGGCGCGCGCGCGGTGCTGTTCGAGTCCGAGCGTGTCGACTTCGACCTCAGCCTCTCGGCCAGCGCCCCCACCCGCAGCGAAGACAACGACGCGCGGCGCGACATGCGCGATCTCCAGCCCACCCTTGAGATCGGCCCCAAGCTCAACCTCGCCCTGGCGCACGGCGCTGGCTGGAAGCTCGACCTGCGCGCACCCATGCGCGCAGCCATCACGCTCGAGAGCCGGCCCGACGCGGTCGGCTGGACCGCCACCCCCAGCCTCAACCTCGACCTGCCGAATCGCCGCGGCTGGGACCTGGGCCTGCAGGCCGGCCCGGTGTGGGGCAGCCGCCGCTGGCACGCCTATTTCTACGACGTCGCGCCCGCCGAGGCCACGCCCGAGCGGCCGGCCTACCGCTCACGAAGCGGCTACGCCGGCGCGCAGTTCACCGCCGCACTCTCGCGGCGCAGCGGCAACACCTGGCTGGGCATGTTTCTGCGCCACGACACCCTGCGCGGCGCCGTGGTCGCCGACAGCCCGCTGGTGCGCCAACGCGAGAACCTCTCGCTTGGCGTGGCCCTGGTCTACGTGTTCGCCGCGTCGTCGCAGACTGTCGGCGTCGAAGACCACTGAGCCGCTGGCGCGCAGCCCGATGCATCGCCTTCTTGTCCTGCCCGCCACGCTGCTGATGTGCGCGCTGCTGGCGCTGCTGGCCCTGTTCGCGCTGGCCTGGAACGTGTTGGCCTGGCCGCTGCTGGTGCTGCTGCCGGGCGAGCGCGGGGTCGCCGTGGGCCGCTGGGGCATCGCCCATGGCTACCGGCTGTTCTGGTCGATCGCTTCGGCCTCGGGACTGATCCGCTTCGATGCGCGCGCGCTGGACGTGCTGCGCGACGAGCCCGGGCTCATCATCGCGGCCAACCACCCGAGCCTGCTCGACGCGCCGCTGCTGTTGGCGCGCTTGCCGCGCAGCGCCTGCATCATGAAGGCCGCACTCATGCGCCACCCCCTGGTCGGCGGCGCGGCGCGGCTGGCGCGCTACATCGCCAACGATTCGCCGCACGGCATGGTGCGCCAAGCCGTCGCGATGCTGCGGCGCGGCGAGCAGCTCGTGATGTTCCCGGAAGGCACCCGCACCACGGAGCCGCCGGTCAACCGCTTTCGCGCTGGCGTGGCCTTGATCGCCAAGCTCGCCCATGCGCCCGTGCAGGCGGTCTTCATCGACACCGACTCGCCTTATCTCGGCAAGGGCTGGCCGCCGTGGCGCCTGCCGCCGCTGCCGATCCGCTTCACGGTTCGCCTGGGCAAGCGGTTCGCAGCGCCTCACGACAGCGAACTGCTGCTGCAACAACTCGAGCACTATTTCGCCGCCGGCGTGCGGCCGCCGTCCCGCCCAGCCCCGGCCGCGGGCGTGGCGGCGGTCGCGCACCGCGAGCCTCGCAGCGGATGAAGCAACTCGTCCTCATACCGAGCTACGACACCGGCTCGGCGAGGCTGCTGCAGACGGTGCGTGAAGCGCAGGCGCAATGGGCCGCGGTGTGGGTGGTGATCGACGGCAGCCGCGACGGCAGCGAGCGTGCCCTCGAGCC
>JANONH010000125.1:0-10361 GCA_031420735.1 Methylibium sp. | reverse complement strand
GCGCCTGTGGCCGTTCGCGCATTAAGCTCGACCGGCATCTCCCGACCGCGCGACTCCGCGACTTCGCGACTCCAAGATTCCCAAGCCCGCACGCACGCGTGCTCTTCTCTCACTGGAGGCAACATGAACTTTAAATCCGCGTCCCGGACCGCAGCGCTCGTGCTTGGCGCGTGGGCTGGCCTGGCCAGCGCACCGACGGCCTTGGCCCAGGCCGCAGCGGGCAAGGAGCAGTTCTTTCCGGTGCTCGTCTACCGCACCGGCGCCTATGCGCCCAACGGCGTGCCGTTCGCCAACGGCTATGTCGACTACCTCAAGCTCGTCAACGCGCAGGGCGGCATCAACGGCGTGAAGATCAGTTACGAGGAATGCGAAACCAGCTACGCCACCGACAAGGGCGTCGAATGCTACGAGCGTCTCAAGGGCAAGAACGGCGGCGCCACGGTGTTCCAGCCGCTCTCCACCGGCATCACCTTCGCGCTCACCGAGAAGGCGCCGGGCGACAAGATACCGCTCATCACCGCCGGCTACGGCCGCAGCGAAAGCGCCGACGGCGGCGTCTTCAAGTGGAACTTCCCGCTCATCGGCACTTACTGGGTCGCCGCCGACGTGCTGATCCAGCACATCGCCAAGAAAGAAGGCGGCTTCGACAAGCTGAGGGGCAAGAAGATCGCCCTCGTCTACCACGACAGCCCCTACGGCAAGGAGCCGATCCCGATGCTGCAGGAGCGCAGCAAGATGCACGGCTTCGAGTTCAACGCCATCCCGGTGACGCACCCGGGCGTGGAGCAAAAGGCCGCATGGCTGCAGATCCGTCAATCGCGCCCCGACTACGTGCTGCTGTGGGGCTGGGGCGTCATGAACTCCGCCGCGCTCAAAGAGGCCGTCGCCACCGGCTACCCGCGTGAAAAAATGTACGGCGGCTGGTGGGCCGGCGCCGAGCCCGACGTCAAGGACGTCGGGCTCGGTGCCAAGGGCTACAGCGCGGTCACCATGCAGCACGGCAGCGAGCCGGGTTCGCGCATCGTCAAAGACGTGCTGTCCACCTTGCACGCCAAGGGCCAGGGCACCGGCCCGAAAGAGGAAGTCGGCCAGGTGCTTTACCTGCGCGGCCTGATCGGCGCGATGCTCGGCGTCGAAGGCGTGCGGCGCGCGCAAGAGCGCTTTGGCAAGGGCAAGGTCATGACCGGCGAGCAAGCGCGCTGGGGCTTCGAGAACCTCACCCTGGACCAGAAGAAGCTCGACGCGCTGGGTTTTGCCGGCGTGCTGCGGCCCATCAGCACCAGTTGCGCCGACCACATGGGCGCCAACTGGGCGCGCGTGCACACCTGGGACGGCAGCCAGTGGAACTTCAGCTCCGACTGGCTGCAGGGCGACGAGCAGATCATCAAGCCCATGGTCAAAGCCGCAGCCGACAAATACGCCGCCGAGAAAAAGCTCACCCGGCGCACGCCGCAAGACTGCCAGACCTGAACCGCAGCACCAGCGCCGTGGTCGCCACGCCCAACATCCTGCTTGCCGTCAACGGCATCGAGGTCATCTACCAGCACGTGATCCTCGTGTTGAAGGGCGTCTCCCTGCAGGTGCCCGAAGGCGCGGTGGTGGCGCTGCTCGGCGGCAACGGCGCTGGCAAGACCACCACTTTGCGGGCGGTGTCCAACCTGCTTGCCGGCGAGCGCGGCGACGTGACCAAGGGCTCGATCGAACTGCGCGGCGAGCGCATCGACAAACTGAGCCCGGCCGACCTGGTGCGCCGCGGCGTGGTGCAGGTGATGGAAGGCCGGCACTGCTTTGGCCACCTGAGCATCGAAGACAACCTCATGACCGGCGCCTGGACACGCCGGGACGGCAAGGCGGCCGTGGCCGCCAGCCTCGAGAAGGTCTATGCCTACTTTCCCCGGCTGAAGGCGCGGCGTGCTTCGCAGGCCGCCTACACCTCGGGCGGCGAACAGCAGATGTGCGCCATCGGCCGGGCGCTGATGGCCAAGCCGAGGATGGTGTTGCTCGACGAGCCGTCCATGGGCCTGGCACCGCAAGTCGTGGAAGAAGTGTTCGGCATCGTCAAGGACCTCAACACGCGTGAAGGCGTGAGCTTCCTGTTGGCCGAGCAAAACACCCACATGGCGCTGCGCCATGCCGACTACGGCTACATCCTCGAGAGCGGCCGCATCGTCCTGGACGGTCCCGCCCGCGAGTTGGCCGACAACGAAGACGTGAAGGAGTTCTACCTCGGCGTCGGGCGCAGCAACGACGGCAGCGACGGCGACGGCGGCCAGAAGAGCTTTCGCGACGTGAAGAGCTATAAGCGGCGCAAGCGTTGGCTCGCCTGAGCGCGCAGGCCCGATCCGCAGCCGCAGCCGCAGCCGCACACACACACACACGCACACGGGCACGCGCACCGCAACCCACCCGCCACCCCACCGCGCAGCCGCTCGCCCCCGACGTCCACGCACGGGCTCCGTACCTCTCCGATTCCGCAAGGCAGCGCATGAACAACGACCCCCTCACCCCCCCGCCCTTCAAGGCCGAAGAGGCCATGGCGCAGCTCGCGCGCCACCTGCGCGACCTGCGCCTGCTCGAGCGCGCCGGGCGCTACGAATGGCGAGGCGAGGCGCTGGTGGAGCTGCGGCTCGAAGGCGACGCGATCCGCGTGCGCACCGTCAAGCAGCCGGCGCGCTCGCCCGAGTGGCAGGTGCAGGTGCTCGAGAACGCCGCCCAGGTGCGCAAGTTCACCGAGGACTTCAAGCGCCAGTTCGCCAAGTGGAAAGAGCGCGATGAAGGCTGACGCGGCGGCCCACGACTCCTACGACGCGCTGGAGCGGCGCGCGCCGGCCGCGCGCGAGGCCGCGCTGATGGCCGAATTGCCGCGCATCGTGGCGCGAGCGCAAAGCGCGAGCCCCGCTTTCGCCGACATCCTGCGGGGTGTGGAGGCACGCACTGTCTGCAGCCGCAGCGCCCTGGCCGCGCTGCCGGTCACGCGCAAGCACGAGCTGCTGGCGCGCCAGCAGGCCGCGCGCGCCGCCGGTGGCGACGCGCTGGGCGGCTTTAGCGCGGTGGGCTGGCGCTCGCTGGTGCGCACGGGCGCGGCGCGGCGCGTGTTTCAGTCGCCCGGCCCGATCTACGAAGCCGAGGGCCAGGCCGTCGACTCCTGGCGCATGGCGCGCGCGCTGTTCGCTGCCGGCATGCGGGCGGGCGATCTGCTGCACAACAGCTTCAGCTACCACCTCACGCCCGCCGGCGCCATCATGGAGAGCGCCGCGCACGCGCTCGGCTGCACGGTGTTTGCGGGCGGCGTGGGCCAGACCGAGCTGCAACTGCAAGCCATCGCCGACCTGCGGCCCGACGGCTACTGCGGCACGCCGAGTTTCCTGAAGATCCTGCTGGACCAGGCCGCCGAGGACGCCAGGCCGCTCTCCCTGCGCCGGGCGCTGGTTTCGGGCGAGGCTTGCCCGCCTTCGCTACAGGCGCGCTTTCGGGCCCAGGGCGTCGAGGCGCTGCAGTGTTATGCCAGCGCCGATGTCGGCCTGATCGCCTACGAAACCTCGGCCCACGAGGGCCTGGTGCTCGACGAAGGCGTGATCGTCGAGATCGTGCGCCCGGGCAGCGGCGAGCCGGTGCCCGAGGGCGACGTGGGCGAGGTCGTGGTCACGGTGCTCGACCACCAAAACCCGCTGCTGCGCTTTGGCACCGGCGACCTGAGCGCCTGGCTCGCCGGCCCCTGCCCGAGCGGGCGCACGGCACCGCGCATCAAGGGCTGGCTCGGCCGCGCCGACCAGACCACCAAGGTGCGCGGCATGTTCGTGCACCCCGCGCAGGTGGCCGACGCCATGCGCCGCCACCCTGAAGTGTTGCGCGCCCGCTTGGTGGTGGGCGGCACACCGGGCAGCGACACCCTGACGCTGC
Source organism: Methylibium sp. (assembly GCA_031420735.1). GTDB lineage: Bacteria > Pseudomonadota > Gammaproteobacteria > Burkholderiales > Burkholderiaceae_C > Methylibium. Next base: position 6,461 of record JANONH010000125.1, on the reverse strand, counting down.
GGGTCGAGGTCGACGCCGTGCCGGACGGGCTGGCCGAGCGCCTTGGCGAGAGCCTGCGCCGCACCACCCAGCTGCGCTGCGAGGTGGAACTGCTTGCACCCGGCAGCCTGCCGAGCGACGGCAAGACGATCGAAGACGCGCGCCACCACGCCTGAGCCTGGAGTCGGCGGTGGAGCGCTTGCCGGGATGTCGGCAGCGCGGGGCTTTGGGCGATGCAAGCAAGCCCCCAACCAGGGCGGGCTTTACGTCGTTCCCCACTTGGGGGGAACGATGTTTGCCCCACAGCATTGCACTTGGACAGATCGAAGAGACATCGCATGAAAAAATTCTTGACCGCCGCGGTTGCGGTATGGGCCGTTGGCGGCGCGTGGGCCGAATATCCGGACAGGCCGATCACCGTCGTGGTGCCGTTCACGGCTGGTGGCCCGACCGACAAGGTGGCGCGCGATCTGGCCGAGGCGCTGCGCAAACCCCTGGGCGGTGCCACGTTGTTGATCGAAAACGTGGGCGGTGCGGGGGGAACACTCGGTGCGGCCAAAGCGGCCAAGGCCGCACCCGACGGCTACACGCTGCTGCTGCACCACATCAGCATGGCCACCTCGCCCGCGCTCTACAAGAGCCTGCCCTACAAGACCGAGGATTTCGAGTATCTGGGCTTGATCAACGAGGTGCCCATGACCCTCATCGGGCGGCCCACGCTCGAAGCCAACACCTACCCCGAGCTGCTCAAGTGGATCGAGGCCAACAAGGGCAAGATCAACCTGGCCAACGCCGGCATCGGCGCCGCCTCGCACCTGTGCGGGCTGCTGTTCACGAGCGCGCTGAAGGTCGAAATGACCACCGTACCCTACAAGGGAACGGCCCTAGCCATGACCGACCTCATCGGCGGCACGGTCGACCTGATGTGCGACCAGACCACCAACACCGCGACACAGATCGAAGCCGGCAAGGTCAAGGCCTATGCGGTCACCACGCCCCAGCGCCTGACGATTCCCGCACTGGCCAAGCTGCCCACGCTGCAGGAGTCGGGCATGAAGGATTTCAATGTGAGCATCTGGCACGGCATGTACGCGCCCAAGGGCACCCCCAAGGCGGTGATCGATAAGGTAAACACCGCCTTGAAGGCGGCACTCAAGAACCCAGAGTTTGCCAAACGCCAAGCGGCGCTTGGCGCCGTGATCGTGACCGATGGGCGCGTCAACCCGGCCGAGCACCGCAAGTGGGTCGAGTCCGAGATTGCCAAATGGAGCCCGGTGATCAAGGCGGCGGGGCAGTACGCGGAGTAAGCGCGAAGGCAGGCGGCGAGGCGCTGCCCGGGCCTGGCATTGCACCGGTTAAGGCGGGGCGTCGTTGGGGCGCCTACGGCCGAGCCGGGTCGCGCTTAGACAAAGCGCAAGCGCAAGACTTCTTTGGCGGTCTGAGCCACCCAGACCGGCCCATGAAGTGCGGCCTCCGTGGTGAGCGTAAAGGCGCCGTCGCCCAAGCCGAGGCCGTGCTCGTGCAATTCGGTGACCACGGCGTCGGAATCGCGAAACGCCAGCGGCAGGTCGGGCGTGCGGCGTCGCTCTTGGCGCCAGGCTTGGGTGGCTTGCGAGTAGCCCAAGCGCCCTTCCTCGATGCCGCGCGCCAGCACGCTTTCTGGCGGCGGGAACGGCGTGGCGCTCGAGGCCAGGCATTCGTGACCGAAGCGCCCGCCCTGCCTGGAGCCGTCGAGATACCAGTCGCAGGCGAGCTTGGCGCGGCGCCGGGGCAGGTCGAACTGGAAGGTCCACTGCGTGGCCGCCCCGTCGGCTGCGCAGCCGCGCGGCGCCGCCATGTGCTTGAGCCGGGCGTCGCGGTCCAGACCCTGTGCCGCCTGCGCAGCGCGCTCGAGAGCCTGCGAGGCCAAGCAGGGCACGCCGCCGCCCGGCAGGCGCTCGAACAGCTCGAGCGGCTCGCGAAGGCTTCGGCGGTCGAGCCAGCGGTCGATGCGGTTGTGCAGTTGGCGCAGTGAGCTCATTGAAATGCGCGCAGTGGCCCGAGTGGCGCACCGTCGCACGCTGCCGCTCGCGCGGGAACGCAGCTCGTCTTCGGTTGGCCAGGCAGTTCGCTCATGCGCCCATCATCCCGCAGTTCAGCCGCAATCGTCATGGCCCGCGGAGTGGGCCTCGACTTCCATCGGCAGCAACTGGATCGACGCGCGCAGCCCCGGCACCTCGCTCATGAGCGCCCGCTCGACATCGCCGCGCAAGGCCGCCGCGCGCCCCAGCGTCCAGCCCGCAGGCACGTGCATGTGAACGTCCACGAACAAACGCCGTCCCGCGCGCCGCGTGATCATGTGGTCGAAGCGCATTGCCGGGTCGGCAAACTGCGCCAAGGTGCGCTCGATGCGCGCCTTGACTTCGGGCGCGGCGGCGGTGTCCATCAGGCCGTCCACCGAGCCCCAGATGAGCTTGGCACCTTCGCGCAGGATATTGAGCGCCACGGCCACCGCCAAAGCCGGGTCCAGCCACAGCCAGCCGGTCACCGGCACCAACAGGACGCCGACCACCACGCCGGCCGACGTCCAGACGTCGGTGTAGAGGTGGCGCGCGTCGGCTTCAAGCGCGACCGAGCGCTGCTCGCGCCCGACCCGCAGCATGCGCCTGGCAAGCAGGCCGTTGAGCACGGCGCTTGCGACCACCAGCGCAACGCCCCAGCCCAGGTCCTGCAGCGCATGGGGTGCGAGCAAACGCTGCCAGGCCGCCCAGAAGATGCCAAAGGCCGCAACGGCGATCAACAGGCCTTCAAAACCGCTGGCGAAATACTCGGCCTTGGTGTGCCCGAACGGGTGCTCGGCATCGGGCGGGCGCGCCGCGACGATCACCATCGCCAGTCCGAAGGCCGCGGAGGCCAGGTTGACAAGCGACTCCATCGCGTCCGAGAGCATGCCGACCGAGTCGGTCAGCCACCAGGCGCCGGTCTTCAACGCCATGGTGAGCAGCGCCACGGCAATCGAGATTTTCAGCAGGGTTTGCACCGGCATGGGGGCAGACGTAGGCGTTCGTTGCACGCCCGAAGCGGGGGCTGGCGCGGGGTCCGTCGAGGGCATGCGGATGGGCCGGCGGCCAGCGAGCGTCAGAATTGGAGCGTTTGCGGCGCAGCAGCCGAAGGGATGGTGGGGCTTAACTCAAGCTGATGCGCGCAAACTTGCGTTTTCCGACCTGCAGCACGAAGGAGCCCGCCGCGAGCTTCAGGCCCTTGTCGACCACCGCCGTGCCGTCGATGCGCACACCGCCCTGCTCCACCAGCCGCAGCGCCTCGCTGGTCGAAGGTGCCAGGCCCGCCTGCTTGAGCAACTGGCCGATCGCCAGCGGCGCCCCACCGAGCGCCACTTCCGCAATCTCGTCGGGCAGGCCGCCTTGCGAGCGCCGCTCGAAGTCGGCGAGTGCGCGCTCGGCCGCCCCGGCGTCGTGAAAGCGTGTGACGATCTCCCGCGCCAGCAGCACCTTGGCGTCGCGCGGATTGCGCCCGGTTTCGCACTCGTGCTGCAAGCGCTGCTGGGCTTGCTGCGGCGTTGCGCTGAGCAGGGCGAAGTAGCGCCACATGAGCTCGTCGGAAATGCTCATCAGCTTGCCGAACATCTGGTTGGCGGGCTCGGCAAGGCCGACGTAATTGTTCTTGCTCTTGGACATTTTCTCCACGCCGTCGAGCCCTTCGAGCAATGGCATGGTGAGCACGCACTGCGGCTCCTGCCCATACTCGACCTGCAAGTGACGCCCCATCAGAAGGTTGAACTTCTGGTCGGTGCCGCCGAGTTCGAGGTCGCTCTTCAGAGCCACCGAGTCGTAGCCCTGCATCAGGGGGTAGAGAAACTCGTGCACCGCGATCGGCGCATTGCCCTTGTAGCGCCGGGTGAAGTCGTCGCGCTCCAACATGCGCGCGACGGTGTAGCGCGAAGCCAGTTCGATGAGGCCGCGTGCGCCGAGCGGGTCGCTCCATTCGGAGTTGTAGCGAATCTCGGTGCGAGAGGCGTCGAGCACCAGGCCGGCCTGGCGGCAGTAGGTCTGTGCATTCGTCTCGATCTGTTCGCGCGTGAGCGGCGGGCGGGTGGCGTTGCGCCCCGAGGGGTCGCCGATCATGGAAGTGAAGTCGCCGATCAAGAAGATTACATGGTGCCCGAGGTCCTGAAGCTGCCGCAACTTGTGAAGCACCACGCTGTGCCCAAGGTGGATGTCGGGCGCTGTCGGGTCCAAACCAAGTTTGATACGCAGCGGCACCCCGCTTGCCTCGGAGCGCGCAAGCTTGACCAGCCATTCCGACTCAGGCAGCAGTTCTTCGCAGTTTTGCAGGCTAACGGCGAGGGCGTGCTTGACGCGGTCGCTCGCGGGAGCGGCAAGATGCGGGCCAAAGGGCCGTTCAGTGGCAGAAGTCATGGCCTTTTGGGGTTTATCGCAGCGGCTGCGAGCGAGGCCATCGTTAGAATCGGTACCCTTCGCCATTGCGTTGATTCTAGGGGACCGGCAGCGAGCACCGCTTGTCGGCCGGCCTCGCGCGCAATGAATCTGGCTCTGTGAGCCCCCTCTTTAGCGTGCAGCGCTCTCATTTGAAAGCATCGGGATTTGAACATTGCGCAACCCTTGCATGACGCCCTGCGGCGCGTCGACGCCGCGCTCAGGCGCAACCCGCGCCGCCTGACCTCGGCCGTCGTCGTGATGCTGCTCGGCACGGCGGTCACGGCTTTTGGGGTTGCGCCGCTCGCGCCCGATGCCGCGACCCTGCCGCGTCGTGTGGTAACCCAGGGTATCGAGACGGCTGGCCTCGCAACCCAGCTGCACGCGCTCGATATCCAGGCTTTGTCGCTCTACCGAAGCGAACTCACGCGCTCGAGCGACACCGCCGACACCTTGCTTGCCCGCCTGGGCATCGACGACCCGGAGGCGGCCGCGTTCCTGCGCCGCGATGGCCTCGCGCGCACCCTCCTCGACGGTCGGCCGGGCAAGATGGTGCAGGCGCTCACCACCGGCGGGCGCCTGCATGAACTCATTGCGCGTTCGCCGGCCCAGGCCGCAGCGCAAGCCGCAACACATTTCACACGCTTGGTCGTCGCGCGCGACGCGCTCGGTCTCATAGCCCGCAGCGAGCAGGCGCCGCTGGCCACCGAAATCAAGCTCGGTTCGGGCACCATCCAGAGCTCGCTGTTCGCCGCGGCCGACGACTCCCGCCTGCCCGAAGCGGTGACGGTGCAACTCGCCGAGTTGTTCTCGACCGACATCGATTTTCGCCGCGACTTGAAGCGCGGCGACACCTTCACGGTCCTGTATGAGGCGCTCACCGCCGACGGCGAGCCGGTGGCTTGGAACCAAGCCTACGGTCGCGTGCTGGCGGCGCAGTTCGTCAACGACGGCAAGTCGCACGACGCGGTGTGGTTCCAGCAGACCCAAGACAACGGCAAGTCGCAAGGCGCTTATTTCGGCCTCGATGGGCGCAGCAAGATGCGCAGCTTTCTCGGCTCGCCGGTGGCCTTTTCACGCGTGACTTCGGGCTTTGCCATGCGCTTTCATCCGGTGCTGCAGAGTTGGCGCCGCCACCTCGGCGTGGATTACGCCGCCCCGAGCGGCACGCCCGTGCGGGCGGTTGGCGAAGGCGTGGTCGATTTCGCCGGCTGGCAAAACGGCTACGGCAATATCGTCATCGTGCAGCACCCGGGCGAGCGCGAAACTCGCTATGCTCATTTGAGCCGGATCGACGCGAGGCGCGGCCAGCGCGTCGAGCAGGGCGACAGCATCGGCGCCGTTGGCGCAACCGGCTGGGCAACCGGCCCCCACTTGCACTTCGAGTTTCGGGTGCGCGGCGAGCACGTCAACCCGGTCGCCATGGCCCGTGCCTCCGAGGCGCTCACTATCGCCCCGAGCGCGCGCAACCGCTTTGGCGACGTTGCCGAAGCGGCGCGCATCCAGCTCGCGGTGGCGCCTGCCACCGCCGCAGCGCGTTTCGAGTAGCGGCCGCGCGGGCCGCCACATGACAGTGGCCCGCTGCGCGGCTCTCTGCGCCGCGCGGTGCGGCGCACGCCGCTAGCCAGCCGCCATGCGCGAGCTCTACATCGGCCTGATGTCGGGCACATCAATGGACGGCGTCGACGGCGTCCTGGCCGAATTCGACGGCGACGACGGCTTTCGGGTGCTGCAGCATCGCCAGCTCGCGTTCGACCCGGAGTTAAAGGCCGAGCTGCTGGCGCTCAACACCCCCGGGCACGACGAGTTGCACCGAGCTGCGCTCGCCGCCAATGGGCTGGCGCGGGTTTATGCCGCAGTAACGGCGCAGTTGCAGGCGGCAGCGGGCGGCGCTGCCGTGCGGGCGGTCGGCGCACACGGCCAGACGGTGCGACACCGCCCCGGCGAATTCGACGGCGTCGGCTACACGCTGCAGCTCAATGCGCCGGCCTTGCTGGCCGAGATGAGCGGACTCGACGTCGTGGCCGACCTGCGCAGCCGCGACGTCGC
>JANONH010000124.1:0-2352 GCA_031420735.1 Methylibium sp. | reverse complement strand
AGAGTCGCTTCAGGCCGCCGAAGCGGCGCTCGAGGTCGGCGCCCGGCAGCACAACCGGGTCGAGCGCTGGCGCGCTCACTTCAGTGGCTCCACTGCGCTTTACGCGACTGGCGACGCACAAACCCGCCCATCAGCAGCCGCCGCCGACCGGCACTACCGGGCCGCCAGCGGCGCCCCGTGGAGGGGGAACGGCGGCGCCGCAACGGGGACGATTCACTTCCCGCGGCGCACAAACCGCCGAATCAAGCAGCCGCCGCGGACCGGCTCTGCCGGGCCGCCAGCGGCGCCCCATCGAGGGGGAGCGGCGAAGCCGCAACGGGGGTGGTTCACTTTGTCGCGATGCGCTCACGAGCGGCCTGCGCGGCCTCGCTCTTGGGGTAGGCCTTGACCAGCTCCTCGAGCGTGCGGCGCGCGGCCTTCGGGTCCTTGAGCTCGACCTGGCAGTTGGCAATGGAGAGCAGCGCTTCGGCGGCTCTCGGGTGCTCGGGTGCCAGGCCCACCAGCGTGCGAAAGGAGCCGATGGCTTCTTTGTAGTCGCGCTTGCCGTACTGCGCATTGGCCTGCCAGTAGAGCGCCGCGGTGGCATAGCCACTGTTGGGGTAGCGGCGCTGGAAGGCGGTGAACGCCCCCACGGCACCGGCAAAGTCGCCCTGGCGCAGCACGCCGACGGCTTCTCCGTAGAGGCGCGTCTCTTCGGGCTCGGCGAGGAACTCCTTGCCGTCGAGCTGCACCTTCTGCGGCTCCATGCGGCGCAGGCGCTCGTCAATGCCCTGCTGCACGTCTTTTTGCTTGCGCTGCAGTTCGGCCACGTCGCGCTGGAGTTGCTCGTCAAGGCCGCGCTGCCTGGCGACGTCGGCGCGCATTTGCTCGATGGCGGCGTTGAGGTCGAGCAGGCTCTTCCTCAGCTGGTTGATCTGCTCGGTGAGCGCGGCCTCGCGCGTTCGCGAGGCCTGGTCGCTCTGGTCGATGCGCGAGCGGGCATCGAGAATGGCCTTGCGCGCCTCTTCGTCGTCGAACAAGCCGGCCTGCGCCGTGCCAACCGCCAGCACCAGCAGCCACGCGGCCGCCCGTGGCCAGCGCGTGCCCACGGGCGCGCTTTGGCGCAGGCGGCCGGGGGAGACGGCGCGCGTGTCAGATGCTCCGCCGCGCTTCGCGCGACCTGCAAGGCACGAACCCGCCGCAAGCAAGCAGCCGCCGCGGACCGGCTCTGCCGAGCCGCCAGCGGCGCCCCCATGGGGGGAGCGGCGAAGCCGCAACGGGGGGTTCATTCAGCGGTCACGCAGTTCGGCGCGGCGGTTCTTGGCCCAGGCTGTCTCGTCGCTGCCGGTCGCGGCGGGCCGCTCCTTGCCATAGCTCGTGGCCTCGATCTGCGCGTCTTGCACGCCCAGCAGCGTGAGCGACTTGGCGACCGCCTCGGCGCGCTTCTGGCCCAGCGCGAGGTTGTATTCGCGCCCGCCGCGCTCGTCGGTGTGGCCTTCGACGACGACGCGCTTCTTGCGGTCGGCCGAGAGCTGCTTGGAATAGCTGTCGACGATGGGTCGGTATTCTTCCTTAACGACGAAGCTGTCGAAGTCGAAGTAGACGACTTTGCCCAGCGCATTGGCCGCATTGGCCGCATTGGCCGACAGGTCGACATTGGCCACCTGCGACTGGCTGGTGCCGCTGGTGGCGCCGCCCGCCCCGCCGGCGCCGGCGGCATTGGGGTTGCGGCTCTCGACCGGCGGCTCGTCGAGCTTCACGGGCGAAGAGCAGCCAGCCACCGCCAAGGCGGCCAGCAGCGCCAGCGCCGGGACGCGGCGAAACATCAGTGAGTTCATCATTTTTCCTTGTATGCAACGAAGTCGGGAGAGGGGGTGCCGTGGGCCGGCCTAGCGCCCATAAGGGCCCCAGACCGGCTCGCGCACGTCGGCCTGGGTAGAAACGAGGCGGGCTTTGATGCGACCGTCGACCGTGGTGGTCATGAGCACATCGCGCCCGCCGTCGCGCGTGGCGTAGATGACGAGCCGGCCATTGGGTGCGAAGCTCGGGCTTTCGTCGTCGCGGCTCTCGCTCACGGCGCGCGACGTGCCGCTCGCCAGCTCCATGATCTGCACCCGAAAGCCGACATTGTCGCGCGTGATGTAGGCCATGGAGCGGCCGTCCGGGCTCAGCGCAGGGCTGATGTTGTAGCTGCCGGTGAAGCTCACGCGCTCGGCGTTGCCGCCGGCTGCGGGCATGCGGTAGATTTGCGGGCCACCGCCGCGGTCGCTCACGAAGTAGATCTGGCTGCCGTCGGGCGACCACACGGCTTCGGTGTCGATGGCGCTGCTGCTGGTGAGGCGCTTGACGCCCTCGCCGTCGCGGTTCATGACG
>JANONH010000123.1:0-2600 GCA_031420735.1 Methylibium sp. | reverse complement strand
CCGCACGCGTCGTCGCGTGCTCCAGCGTGATGGCGAGCACTTGGCCTTTGGCATCCAGATCCAGCATCGTGTCCTCATCAAGGTCGCGCGTTTCGTCCACCGTGCCGGCCTTGAGCTCGATCAACAGCGTATCCGTGTCTTCGAAATAGCGAATCTTCATGGTGCGAACCTCCTGTCGAAAAATGCGTTGTGAACCGTCTCGCCATCGGCGAGGAGGACGACTCTTAGCCAGCGCCCTTCGTATTCTGCAATGCGGGCCCAGCGTCGAATCCGTCCATCGGCTTGGACATGTTCTGCCTCTGGGCTCGCGATCACCTCCGCGATCCATGCCGTCTTGATCATCGCGCGATCAGCGCGTTGACGAGTCGCCTCGAAGTACTTGGTCGTCTTCACTCAACCCCAAAGCGAAATGGAGCCGAGCGATACGCCAGCGCAATGCCCTCGCGCAGCGGTGTGCGCGCGCGCCAGCCGAGCGCGGCCAGGCGGCTCACGTCGAGCAGCTTGCGCGGCGTGCCGTCGGGTTTGCTGGCGTCGAAGACGATGCGGGCCTTGCAGCCGACGGCCGCCATCACCGTCTCGGCGAGTTCGCGGATCGTCAGGTCCTCGCCGCTGCCGATGTTGACCAGCGGGCCGTCGTAGGCCCGCTCCATCAGGTGCACGCAGGCATCGGCCAAGTCGTCTACATACAAGAATTCGCGCCGCGGCGTGCCGCTGCCCCAGACGGCAAGCTCTTCGTCACCGCGCTGCTTGGCCTCGTGGGCCTTGCGGATCAGCGCCGGCAGCACATGGCTGGACGCCAGGTCGTAGTTGTCATTGGGGCCGTACAAGTTGGTCGGCATGACGCTGATGTACTGCCGGCCGTGCTGCCGGTTGTAGCTCTCGCACAGCTTGATGCCGGCTATCTTGGCAATGGCATAGGGCTCATTGGTGGGTTCGAGCGGCCCAGTGAGGAAATACTCTTCCTTAATGGGTTGAGGGCAATCGCGCGGGTAAATGCAACTCGACCCTAGAAACATGAGGCGCTGCACGCCCGCAAGGTGCGCGCCGTGGATGAGGTTGGCCTGGATCACCAGGTTCTCGTAGAGGAAGTCCGCGCGCTGCGTGTCGTTGGCCTGGATGCCGCCGACCTTGGCCGCAGCCATGAAGACATAGTCCGGTCGTTCCCGCTCGAAAAAGGCATGCACGGCGCTCTGGTCCAGCAGGTCGAGTTCGCTGCGCGAGCGCTCGAGGATGTGCTCGTACCCCGCGGCCTTGAGCCGCCGCACGAGGGCACTGCCGACCATGCCGCGATGGCCGCTCACGAAGATCTTGGCGCTGAGTTCCATCTTGCTCGGTAACGGTCGCGGACGATCGTAAAAGCAGCCAGCAACAGGCAAACCAGCAGTGCGGCCGCAGCGGCGATGAAGGCTCGCTTGGGCCCGCTCTTGCGCTCCGGCGGCATGGCGGCATCCACCACCTGAATGAGGCTGCCTTCGCGGCTTTATCCACCCGCGCCAGCTCGTACTGCCGCGCAAACAGCTCGAACAGCGTCTCCTGGTACTTGAACTCACGGTACTTGCCCACGTAGCCCGAGTCGTTGCCGGCGGTGTCGCGCTTCTCCACGCGCGCCAACTGATCGCGCAGCGCCGCGAGCGTGGCCTGCTGCTGGCGCAACTCGGGCGCCTCGTCGGCGAGCATGCGGCGCATGCTTTGCAGGCGCACTTCGGCGGCCGTGGCCTCGGCGCGCAGGCGCGCGTAGCCTTCGGCGGCGGCCTTGGGCTCGGCCTTGAGCGCGCCTTGCGAAAAGCCGCTGCTTTGCAGCACCACTTGCGCCGCTGTCAGCTTGTCTCGCGTTTGCTCGAGTTGCCGCTCGAAGAACACGCGCCGTTGCTGGGCTTCGCTCACGGCCAGGGTCGAGGTCACGTAGCGCAGGCCTTCGACGTAGCTGTTGGCCATGGCGGCTGCACGCTTGGGGTCGTGGTCGTCCACTTCGATGCTGAGCATGCCGTCTTTCTTGCCGGCGGCAATGCGCACATTGCTCTTGAGTTTTTTGCGTGCGTCTTGCCGGTACTTCGCATCGTAGACCTCGAGCAGTTTGTACTGGTCGATGATGCGGTCGGCCACGGTCGCGCTCTCGAGCAGCGCCACGTACTGCTCGGCGGGGCTCTTCATGGCGCCGCCGGCAAGGCCCGCCAGGCCGCCGAGCGCGCCCAGTTGCGACAGCGCCGCAGAGGCCGCGCTTTGCTGCTGTTGGGGCGGCAGCAAGCTCGTGCGCGCCGTGAAGGTGGGTGCAATGAGGCTTGCAATGCCGAAGGCGGCCAAACCCGCCAGCAGCGCGCCGCCGAAGATCAGTTTCCAGTGCGCGCCCAGAATCTGCAGCAGTTCCCACAGGCCCAGCTCGTCGTCGTCCCAGCTTGCGTCGCCGAGTTCGCGTCGCACTTCGCCTTCCATCGCCGCCGCCATATCAGTTCTGCAGCGTGCGGATCGCCGCCGCGCCAAGCCCGAATTGGTAGAAGATTTGCGACCATTCCTTGAGTTCCTGCGTCCAGGAGGTTTTGTTAATCTCCTCGGGCACGAACACGGTGTCGCCGGCAAGGGCGTCGACCCGGTCGATGCTGGCG
>JANONH010000122.1:0-7944 GCA_031420735.1 Methylibium sp. | reverse complement strand
GATGCCCAGCAGCTTGCTGTTGCCAAGTTGCAGCTCCCGCGCATCGGGCAGCGGCGCTTCGGTGAGCCGAAAGCCGCCGAGCAGCACCACCGCCATCTCGAGCGCAATGACCGAGCCGATCACGAGTGCCAGCGGCAGGTTTTTCCAGAAGCCTTGCCGGGCGGCGGTGGCATTGGCGTCGAGCATCATCACCACGAACAGGAACAACACCATCACGGCGCCCACGTAAACGAGCACCAGCGCGATGGCGAGGAACTCCGCGCGCAGCAGCATCCACAGACAGGCGGCGTTGAAGAATGCGAGCACCAGGAACAGCGCCGCATTGACCGCGCTGCGCGAAGTGATGACGCGAAACGAGGCGAACAGCAGGATTGCCGCGAACACGTAGAAGAGCACGGCGGTGGTCGTCATCGCGGCAGCCCCCGGCCCAAGGGGCGCGCCCGCAACTCGCCCGCTGCGCCGCGAGCCACGCGGCGCAGCTTGCAATGCGGCGACCCGGCGGTGCAAGCGGCTTGCGTCATGCTCATCGGTAGGCCGCGTCGGCCCGGCGGGCGGCGGCGATCTCGCCTTCGTAGCGGTCGCCGACGGCGAGCAGCATGTCCTTGGTGAAATACAGGTCGCTGCGCTTTTCGCCGTGGTATTCGAGGATGTGGGTTTCGACGATCGCGTCCACCGGGCAGCTCTCTTCGCAGAAGCCGCAGAAGATGCACTTGGTGAGGTCGATGTCGTAGCGCGTGGTGCGCCTGGAACCGTCTTGCCGCACCTCCGACTCGATGGTGATCGCCAGCGCCGGGCAGACCGCTTCGCAGAGCTTGCAGGCGATGCAGCGCTCTTCGCCGTTTTCGTAGCGGCGCAGTGCATGCAGGCCGCGAAAGCGCGGCGACAGTGGCGTCTTCTCTTCCGGGAACTGGATGGTCATGCTGCGCGAGAGCGCATAACGGCCCGTGAGCTTCATGCCCTTGAGCAGCTCGATCAACAAGAAGGTGTTGAAGAATTCCTTGATTGAAGCCAATGCGGACATGCCGGCCTCCTATTTCCAGATGTTCCAGGGCGACTGGATCCAGCCGCCCACCACCACCAGCCAGATCAGCGTGATGGGGATGAAGATCTTCCAGCCCAGACGCATGATCTGGTCGTAGCGAAAACGCGGGAAGGTCGCGCGCACCCAAAGGAACAGCGTGACCACCACGAAGGTCTTGAGACCCAGCCACAGCCAGCCGGGCACCCAGTTGAGCAGCACGCTGTCGACCGGCGGCAACCAGCCACCGAGGAACAACACCGCGGCCAGGGCCGAGACCAACAGCATGTTGGCGTACTCGGCGAGGAAGAACATGGCGAAGGCCATGCCCGAGTACTCGACCATGTGGCCGGCGACGATTTCGGACTCGCCCTCCACCACGTCGAAGGGGTGGCGGTTGGTCTCGGCGATGCCGGCGATGACGTAGACGACGAAAATCGGAAACAACGGCAACCAGTTCCACGACAGGAAGTTGAGGCCCTCGCCAGCGAAGTAGCCGCGGTCCTGGCCGAGCACGATCTCGCTCATGTTGAGCGAGCCCGAAACCATGAGCACCACCACCAGCGCGAAGCCCATCGCGATCTCGTAGCTCACCATCTGCGCCGAGGCGCGCAGCGCGCCGAGGAAGGCGTACTTCGAGTTGGAGGCCCAGCCGGCGATGATGACGCCGTAGACCTCCATCGAGGTGATCGCCATGATGAACAGCAGGCCCGCATTGATGTTGGCCAGCGCCACTTCGGGGCCAAAGGGAATGACCGCCCAGGCCGCGAGCGCCGGCATGATGGTCATGACCGGGCCGAGGAAGAATAGCGGCTTGTTGGCCGCAGTGGGAACGATGATCTCCTTGAACATCAGTTTCACCGCGTCGGCAATGGGCTGCAAGAGGCCGAGCGGCCCCACGCGATTGGGCCCCACCCGGATCTGCGACCAGCCGATCGCCTTGCGCTCCCACAGCGTGAGGTAGGCCACCGAGAGCATCAGCGGCAGCACCAGCCCGACGATCTTGATGAGGTTCCACATGACGGGCCAGGCGCCTGCAAACACGCCGGCACCCCATTGGTTAAAGGCGTCGATCATGGCCGGGGCTCAGCGGCCAGGTGCCCGTAGGTGCCGGGCGCCGCCGAGTCCGAGGCGGCCTGCAGCTCGGGCACTGCCGAGAGCGGCTCGGCCTTCTCGACCACCAGCTCGCCAAACACCGCACCCAGCGCGGCGGTGAGTGCGTGGCCTGCCGGCACGCGCACGCAGTTCGCGGCGAGGCTCGGGTCGCAGTAGGCGGACAGGCGCACGGCATGGCTCGTCTGCTGCACGTGGACCGTGGCCTTGTCGCCGTGCAGCCCCAGGCGCTCCCACACCGCCGTGGGCAGCCCTGCGCGAGGCGGCCGCGCATCGGCAGTGCGCTGCAATGACGGCGCGCGGCGCAGCAGCGCGTCGGCGCTGTAGATGGGCAGGTCGGCGATGCGCTCGAGCCGCGCGCCGGTGACGGTGCCGGTGCCGGGGGGCGAGGCCGCCGGCGCGACGAGACCCGGCTCCCGGTCGCAGGCGTTCGAGAGGCGCTCGGCCAGCCGGGCCGGGTCGCCCAGGGCTTCGGCCCTCACCTCGTCGGCGGTCTCGAAGGCAAATCCCTCGAGGCCGAGCATGTTGCCCAGCACCCGCAGCACCTTCCAGGCCGGTCGCGTCTCGCCCAGCGGCTTGACGGCGCCGTGAAAGCTCTGCAAGCGGCCCTCGGTGTTGACGAAGCTGCCCGCGGTTTCGGTGAAGGGGGCGATGGGCAGCCGCACGTCGGCCAGCTCGAGGTTGGCGGTCTTGAAGGCCGACAGCGACACCACCATGTCCGCCTTGGCAAGCCAGGCCGAGGCGCGCGCGCCGTCGGCGGCATCGAAGGCCGGCTCGGCACCCAGCAGCAGCACGCACGCGAGCGAGGGCTTGGCGCGTTCGCCCGATGCACAGCCGAGCATCTGGGCCGCATCGAGCCCGCCGCGGCGCGGCCAGGCACCGACGAGCTGCGCACCCACGCCATTGGCCGCCTCGCCAAAGTAGCCGCAGGTGGCGCCGGTGTGCAAGGCAATGAAGTTGGCCAGAAACAGGATCTCGGCGGCCTCGGGGTGCCAGGCGCAGGCATTGCCAAGCAACACCGCCTTGCGCTCGCCACTCATCAGCAGCTCGGCAACCGCCCTCGCCTCGGCGCCGCTTGCTTCGCCCGGCCGTGCGGCCACCGGCGCCGCAACGCCTTTGGCAGCCGCTATGGCGGCGGCCACCGCGGCAAGGGCTGGAACCCAGCCGCTCGGCGCGGCCGTGATGCGTGCGGCGACGTCGAGCAGCGAGTCCTCGCTCAGCGCATGCAGGCTCGCGATGCGAGCACCGCGCTTGCCGGCTTGGCGCAGGCGCTGCGCCAGCAAAGGGTGGTCCTTGCGCACGAAGGAGCCGACCAAAAACACGCGTTCCAGCGTGGAGAGAGACGCCACGCTGGTGCCGAGCCAGCGCACCTTGTCGGCGCTGTCGAAGGCCGCATGCCGCAGCCGGTGGTCGATGTTGTCCGAGCCCAGGCCACGCACCAGCTTGCCCAGCAGGTACAGCTCTTCCACCGTGGCTTGCGCGCTGGCAAGCGCGCCGATGGCCTCGGCGCCGCGCTCGGCCTTGATCGACGTGAGCGCGGTCGCAACGTACTCGAGCGCCGTGGTCCAGTCGACCGTCTGCCAGGCGCCGCCCTGCTTGATCATCGGGGCGGTGAGCCGCTCGTCGGAGTTGAGCGCCTCGTAGGAAAAACGGTCGGCATCGGCGAGCCAGCACTCGTTGACGGCCTCGTTCTCGAGGGGCAGCACGCGCATGACGCGCGCGCCCTTGACCTGCACCACCAGGTTGGCGCCGAGCGAGCCGTGCGGGCTCACGCTCTTGCGACGGGAGAGCTCCCAGGTGCGCGCGCTGTAGCGAAACGGCTTGCTGGTGAGCGCGCCGACCGGGCAGATGTCGATCATGTTGCCCGACAGCTCGGAGTCGATGGTGTCACCCGCCACGGTGGTGATCTCGCTGTGTTCGCCGCGGTGGATCATGCCGAGTTCCATGACGCCCGCCACTTCTTGGCCGAAGCGGATGCAGCGTGTGCAGTGGATGCAGCGCGTCATTTCTTCCATGCCAACCAGCGGGCCGACGTCTTTGTTGACCACCACGCGCTTTTCTTCGTCGTAGCGTGAGGCCGACTTGCCGTAGCCCACCGCCAGGTCCTGCAACTGGCACTCGCCGCCCTGGTCGCAGATGGGGCAGTCGAGCGGGTGGTTGATGAGCAGGAACTCCATCACCGACTGCTGCGCATCGAGCGCCTTCTTGCTTTGCGTGCGCACCACCATGCCCTGGGTCGCGGGCGTGGCGCACGCCGGCATCGGCTTGGGCGCCTTCTCGACGTCGACCAGGCACATGCGGCAGTTGGCCGCGATGCTGAGCTTCTTGTGATAGCAGAAATGCGGTATGTAGGTGCCCGCCTTGTCGGCCGCATGCATGAGCATGCTGCCCTCGGGCACCGACACCTTCTTGCCGTCGAGTTCGATCTCGATCATGGTGCGGCGCCCTCGGTTGCCGCATGCGCCGACGCCGCCACGAGCGCCGGCGCCGCCACGAGGCAGCGCTTGTGCTCGACGTGGTGCACGAACTCCTCGCGGAAGTGCTTGATCATGGCGCGCACCGGCATCGCCGCGGCGTCGCCGAGGGCGCAAATGGTGCGGCCCTGGATGTTGTCGGCCACCGAGTTGAGCAGGTCGATGTCTTCGAGCTTGCCGCGACCGTGTTCGATGCGGTCGACCATGCGCCAGAGCCAGCCGGTGCCTTCGCGGCAGGGCGTGCACTGGCCGCAGCTCTCGTGCTGGTAGAAGTACGAGAGGCGCAGCAGGCTCTTGACCATGCAGCGCGAGTCGTCCATCACGATCACCGCGCCCGAGCCGAGCATGGAGCCGGCCTTGGCGATGGAGTCGTAGTCCATGCTGGTGTCCAGCATGACGGCGCCGGGCAGCACCGGCGCCGACGAGCCGCCGGGGATCACCGCCTTGAGGCCGCGCCCGCCGCGCACGCCCCCGGCCAACTCGAGCAGCTTGGAAAACGGCGTGCCCATCGGCACTTCGTAGTTGCCCGGCCACTCGACGTCGCCCACCACCGAGAAGATCTTGGTGCCGCCGTTGTTGGGCTTGCCGCACTCGAGGTAGGCCTGCCCGCCGTGATTGATGATCCAGGGTACCGCGGCAAAGGTTTCGGTGTTGTTAATGGTGGTGGGCTTGCCGTAGAGGCCAAAGCTCGCCGGGAACGGCGGCTTGAAGCGCGGCTGGCCTTTCTTGCCCTCGAGCGACTCGAGCAGCGCGGTTTCTTCGCCGCAGATGTAGGCGCCGAAGCCGTGAAAGGCGTGCAGCTGAAAATCGAAGTCGCTGCCCAGAAGCTTGCCGCCCAACAAGCCGGCGGCGCGCGCTTCGTCCAGCGCCTCCTCGAAGCGCTCGTAAATCTCGAAGATTTCACCGTGGATGTAGTTGTAGCCCACGCTGACGCCCATGGCATAGGCTGCAATCGCCATGCCTTCGATGACGATGTGCGGGTTGTAGGCGAGGATGTCGCGGTCCTTGCAGGTGCCGGGCTCGCCTTCGTCGGAGTTGCACACCAGGTACTTCTGGCCGGCGTACTGGCGCGGCATGAAGCTCCACTTCAGGCCGGTGGGAAAGCCGGCGCCGCCGCGCCCGCGCAGGCCCGAGGTCTTGACTTCGGCAATCACTTGTTCGGGGCTCATGGGCCCGGCGCCGTCGGCGCCTTGCAGGATGCGGCGCAGCGCGCTGTAGCCGCCGCGCGCCAGGTAGTCCTTCAGGCGCCAGTTGCGGCCGTCCAGGCCAGCGTAGATCTGCGCGCCGATGTGGCGGCCGTGAAAACAGGTCTCGCGACCGCTGAGCTGGAAGCGGGAAAGATCGGGCATTGCCGGGTTCATAGGGGGTGCTCCGCCAACAGCGCGAGCAGCTCGTCGAGCCGCTCGGCCGTCATGAAGCCGAGCATCCGGCGGTCGTTGACCAGCAGCACCGGGGCGTCGGCGCAGGCGCCTTGGCATTCGCTCGGTTGCACGGTAAACAGGCCGTCGGCCGTGCTGCCGTAGGGCTCGACGCCGAGCCGGGCGCAGACGTGGTCGAGCGCGCTCTGACCGCCGCGCAACTGGCACGGCAGGTTGGTGCAGATGTTGAGCTTGTAGCGCCCGGTCGGGCGCTGGTTGTACATGTTGTAGAAGGTGGTGACCTCGTGCACCGCGATCGCCGGCATGCCGAGGTAGGCCGCAATCGCCGCTTCCGATTCGGGCGAGACATGGCCGTGGACCTGCTGCACGATCGCCAGGCACGCCATCACCGCCGAGGCCTTGTGCTCGCTCGGGTATTTGGCGAGCTCGCGGTCGAAGCGAGCGCGGGTGGCGTCGCAAAAGCTCATGGCGCCTGCGGCAGGCGGTCGGTGGGTCTGGGAGGCGGTGGCGCTCATGGCGGGTGGCTCAACGGTCGATCTCGCCGAACACGATGTCCATGGTGCCGATCACGGCCACGGCGTCGGCAATCATGTGGCCGCGCGACATTTCGTCGAGCGCGGCCAGGTGGGCAAAGCCCGGCGCACGGATCTTGAGGCGATAGGGTTTGTTGGCGCCATCGCTCACCAGGTAGATGCCGAACTCGCCCTTGGGGTGCTCCACTGCCGCATAGGCCTGGCCTTCGGGCACGTGCATGCCTTCGGTGAACAGCTTGAAGTGGTGGATCAGCTCTTCCATGTTGGACTTCATGTCCACGCGATCGGGTGCGGCCACCTTGTGGTTGGCGGTGATGACGGGCAGGCCGGGGTTCGCGCGCAGCCAGTCCACGCATTGCTTGACGATGCGGTTGGCTTGGCGCATTTCTTCGATGCGCACCAGGTAGCGGTCGTAGGTGTCGCCGTTGACGCCCACCGCGACGTCGAAATCCATGTGTTCGTAGACGTCGTAGGGCTGGGTCTTGCGCAGGTCCCACTCGATGCCCGAGCCGCGCAACATGGGGCCGCTGAAGCCCAGGTTATGGCGCGCTCGGGCGTCACCACGCCGATGCCCACGGTGCGCTGCTTCCAGATGCGGTTGTCGGTGAGCAGGGTTTCGTATTCGCTGACGTAGGTCGGGAAACGCCGCGTGAAGTCGTCGATGAAGTCGAGCAGCGAGCCCTGGCGGTTCTCGTTGAGCCGCGACATCACCTTGGCGCTGCGCACCTTGGAGGCGCGGTACTGCGGCATGGTCTCGGGCAGGTCGCGGTAGACGCCGCCGGGGCGAAAGTAAGCCGCGTGCATGCGCGCGCCGGAGACCGCCTCGTACATGTCGAACAGGTCTTCGCGCTCGCGAAAGCAGTAGATGAAGATGTTCATCGCACCGCAATCCAGGCCGTGCGCACCGAGCCACAGCAGGTGGTTCAAGAGGCGCGTGAGCTCGGAGAACATGACCCGGATGTACTGCGCACGCAGCGGCACGTCGACGCCGGTGAGCTTCTCGATGGCCAGGCAATAGGCGTGCTCGTTGCACATCATCGACACGTAGTCGAGCCGGTCCATGTAGGGCAGCGACTGGATGTAGGTGCGCGTCTCGGCGAGCTTTTCGGTGGCGCGGTGCAAAAGGCCGATGTGGGGGTCGGCGCGCTGGATCACCTCGCCGTCGAGCTCGAGGATGAGGCGCAACACACCATGCGCCGCCGGGTGCTGCGGGCCGAAGTTGAGCGTGTAGTTCTTGATCTCGGCCATGTCAGCCGCCCAATCCACCGTAGTGGTCTTCGCGAATAATCCGCGGCACGACCTCGCGCGGCTCGATGGTCACCGGCTGGTAGATCACGCGCCTTTGCTCGGGGTCGTAGCGCATCTCCACATGGCCCGAGACCGGGAAGTCCTTGCGAAAGGGGTGGCCGATGAAGCCGTAATCGGTG
>JANONH010000121.1:0-9247 GCA_031420735.1 Methylibium sp. | reverse complement strand
CAGGCCGCGCAGCAAAGGCAGGGCCTGGTCGTGGCTGGCGCTGATGGAGAGAACGTCGATGCGGTCGTCGAAAGCATCCGCGAAGGCACGCTCCAGCTCCATGCGCAGCGCTTCGATCTGCGGCGCCAGGCGCGCCTGCGCGCGCCGCTCGGCCCACAGCAGCTTCTCGCCAAAGGGCGTGAGTTGCGCGCGCTGCCCCTTGTTCCAGACCACCAGGGGGTGGCCGAACTGCAACTCCCAACGCCGCAGCTCGCCCCAGACATGGCGGTAGGAAAGGCTCAGTGCCTTGGCGGTGGCCGAGATGGAGCCGCCGTCGTGCAGCGCGCCGAGCAAGGCGAACAACGGATGGTGAACCGGCTTTTGCTCGCCGTCGGTGCCGAGCGCGTAGGTGAGCTGCACGCGCTGCGCAGGTCGCAAAGGAGCGGCTGGTTCGGTGTCTTTGCTGTGCATGAGTTTGCAGCGCGAGCCCGGCGTGGGCTGCGGCGTGGGCGTCGCAGTGTGCCGCATGCGCGGGCAAGCCTAAGCGCATGCTCGTGCCTCTGCCTCTGCCGGTCGCGGCATGCGGCACTGGGTCGGGGCGCACTCGGCCGCGCAGCGCCGACAGCGCGCGCGTGCCCGAACGCTTAACCGGGGAACTGAAAGCTCGTGCGCGAGTTGGTGGCGGCGCGCAGATGGCGGCGCAGCAATTCGCAACCGTCCTCGCCAGTGGACGTCATGCACAGGCGCCCGTCCTCCTGCCACCGGACCCACTCGAGGCCGAGCAGTTCTGACACCAGCGGCACCTCGGCGTCGTCGGAGGCTCGGCGCCGGAGGCCGCAGGCGGCGGTGTCGGTCAGCACCTGGAAGAGGGCTTGGGCTTTTTGTGCCCCGATCAGGCGGGGCTCTTCGTCGCTACTTCTGTGGGTCATTTTGATGCTGCGGGTTGCCGCACGACACTTGAACGCAGGCTTCATTGCGCTCGCGAAGCGAATTTCATCACGACAAAAGACGCCCAAAGTCATGCTCAGTGCCAGTCAAGAGCCGGCACTTTGTGCATTAAAAGCCAATTTGGGCCGCTGCGCGCGATCCCGTTGCACCTCGATACGTTCCGGCTTTCGGCACTGGACCCGGCGTTTGCCGCAAATCCCCGGCAGCCCCCTGGCAATCGGCTCGCGTGGGCCGGGTGTGCCTGCGGTGTTTTCAGGCGCGGAATCCCTCCGTATGCAAGCTGCTTCATATCGCCAGCAGCGCGCACTGTGCTTAGCATCTTCTTGTCGTTCAAAGGGCAACACTCGCCATGAGCGTCGGCGCTGAACCGCGGCTCGCATCGTTTGCGCGCCTCGGCGGCATAAGCAGGAATGCCGGACGGGCGAACGGCCTTGTCGTCAAGCGGCATTGCCTCGCAAGGCCCGTGGCCGCCTGGCGAACGCGTGTTTCCTTGCGGCGATCTGAGTTCTCCCGAGCCTTATGAACCCTTTCCTCGAAAGCTCGAACACGGCCCTGGCGCTGATCCTGCAGCTCGAGCCGCGCCTGCTGCAAGTGGTGGGGCTTTCGCTGGCGGTCAGTGGCAGCGCCTGCGTGCTGGCTGCGGCCTTTGGCCTGGCGGCTGGGGCAGCGCTCGCCGTGGCGCGGTTTCGCGGGCGGCGCGCGTTGCTGGTGCTTCTCAACACACTGCTGGCTTTGCCTTCGGTCGTGGTGGGTCTGCTCGTCTACCTGTTGCTTTCGCGATCGGGACCGCTCGGCAGTTGGGGTTTGCTGTTCACGCCCACGGCCATGGTGCTGGCGCAGAGCGTGCTGGTCGTGCCAGTGGTGGCAGCGCTGACCCGCGAAGCGCTCGAGGCGAGCTGGGAGCAAAACGGCGAGCAGTTGCGCTCGCTCGGTGCGAGCCGCGGGACGGCGGCCGCCTTGCTGCTGTGGGACGAACGCATGGTGGTCCTCACCGTGTTGCTGGCGGCTTTTGGGCGCGCCATCTCCGAGGTCGGCGCGGTGATGATCGTCGGCGGCAACATCGATGGTCACACGCGCGTCATGACCACCGCCATCGCGCTCGAAACGAGCAAGGGCGATCTGCCGCTGGCGCTCGCACTCGGCGCTGTGCTGCTGGGTGTGGTGCTGCTGCTCAATGCGCTGATCGCGCTGGTACGGGCGCTTGGGCAACGCTCGCTGCGTCACGCCGCCGGGGCTGCGCCACCGAGCGTGCGCACTGTGGAGGTCGCGCGTGGCTGAGGCGCTGTGCGAAAGCGTGGCCGCGCCCGCACGCGCGCGGGCAGCCGCATCGCCCTGCGCACCGCTGATCGAGCTCGAGCGGGTTTGGCTTCGCTACGGCGGGCTCGAGGCACTTTGCGACGTCAACCTGCGCATCGCGCCCGGCGAACGCATTGCCTTCGTCGGCGCCAACGGCTCTGGCAAGAGCAGCCTGTTGCGCGTGCTGCACGGCCTGCTCGCGCCGAGCCAGGGCAGGCGCTTGCAGTGCAGCGCCGGAGATGGCCGCGCACTGCGCTTTGCCATGCTGTTCCAGCGGCCTTTCCTGCTGCGTCTGTCCGTGCAGGCCAATGTGCGCCTGGCGCTGTGGTTGGGCGGCGTGCGCGGCGGTGCAGCAAAGGCGCGGTGCGCCGAGGCTTTGCGCCGCGTCGGCCTCAACGGCCTGGCAAAACGCCCGGCGCCTTCGCTTTCGGGCGGCCAGCAGCAGCGCCTGGCGCTGGCACGGGCATGGGCGCTGCAGCCCGACGTCTTGCTGCTCGACGAGCCCACCGCCAGCCTGGACCCGAGCGCCAAGCGCGAGGTGGAGAGCCTGCTGGCCGAATTCAGCCAACAGGGCATGACCCTCCTGATGGCCTCGCACAACCTGGGGCAGGTCAAGCGCCTGGCCGAGCGCGTGGTTTATCTCGAGCACGGGCGGGTGCTGACGGACACACCCATGCTGCAGTTCTTCGAGGGCGCGGTCGCGCCCGAAGCGCGTTTGTTCTTGCGCGGTGAACTGCCGTGGTGAGGCGTCGTCAGGGTCGCTGGGTGCCAGCGCCGGCGGACCTTAATCGACTCAAGAGGGTGTGAACCAATCCGTCATGCCCGCTCGTGTCGCCAGATTGCGCCGGATTAATTCATACCCTCTGAGGTGAGCCCGAGCGAGCGGGAGTCGCCGAACACCGTTTCGAGCCCCTCCCGGCGCGCCGGCACCGCGCGCTTTCTTCCCTGGCGCTTGGCTTCGTAGAGCGCCATGTCGGCCCGGTGCTGCGCCGACTCGAGCTTTTCGCCGGGCTCGATGTCCACCAAGCCAAAACTCAGGCTCAGCGGCACGCCCCATTGCCCAAGAATCCGCGTTTGCGCGTCGAGTTTGCACGTGATGCGGTCGGCCACCAACAGGGCGTCGTCGACCGACGCGCCCGGCAACAACAGCATGAATTCGTCGCCGCCGATGCGCCCGAGCACGTCTCGAGTGCGCAGGGTCTGGCGCGTGCAACTGGCCACCGTGCGCAGTGCTTCGTCGCCCACGGCGTGGCCGTAGCCGTCATTGATGCGCTTGAAGTGGTCGATGTCGAACAGCACGAGCACCGCCCGCCTGGGCTTGGGCCCGCTCAGCGCTGCGCCCGCGAGTTCTTCGAAGTGACGGCGGTTGGGTACTTGCGTGAGCATGTCGGTGTCGGCCAGCACGCGCAACTGGCGCTGCGTCTCGCGCAGGTCGCTCTCGGTGCGCTCGTGCGTGAGCAAGAGGCAAAGATAGGCGATGACGAGCATCGGGATCAGCGTTGCAATGACCAGGCCCGGTGGCGGCAGCGCACCCGGCGCGGGCAAGGCGGCGGCTTTGGCGAGAAAGTGGGCCACCGCGGCCAGGGGCACCAGGGCCTGCAGGACCATCACGACCCGCATCACGCGCAGCACCGGGCTGGAGCGGCGCTCGGGCAGCCGGGTGATGAACCAGACCGCGTAAGAGTGCAGCACCGCCAGCGAGACACCGTAAGCCAGCGCGCGTGCGAGTGGCGTGGTCGTGCTGCCATAGCTGGCGAGCCACACGAAGCAGAACAGCGCCAGCAGCACCCAGTCGAAACTGGCCGAAGTCGGCAGGCGGCCACGGTTCTGGAAGCGCCGCAGCCCGGCGACCAACAGGATGGGCCAAGCCATGAGCATCAAATTGGCGGGCACCACCACGTCGGGCCAATGCAAGCGCAGCAAGTGCAAAAAGCCACTGATCGCGCCGAGCCACATGGCCGAAACCCACCACCAGAAGCCGCGGTAGACGCGGTGGCCGAGCGCAAACGAACTCAACAAGGCCGCGATCACCGCCATCACCGTGGAGGCCAGCAGTAGAACGGTCGGTGGGTGGACGGTGAGAGCCGTGACGGGGAGCATGCGGCAGTCTAAACAGGAGGGCCGATTATGCGAGCCCCAGACACGGGAGGTCGGCACCCTGCGTCAACCGCGCGCTGCGCTGCGCTGAGCTTTCGTTAAGATTTCGCCTTTTTCAGGCGTGCGAAAGCGCGCACGGAGACGCTGCCGTGCGCACGCTTTTACAGCGGCCGGGTGCGCGCCTGTAGCCAAGCGCGCGCATCGCCGCTCACGAGCGGCAAGAGTCGCTCGGCGACCATGGCGTGGTAGGCATCGAGCCAACTCGACTCGCCGGCGTCGAGCAAGCCGGGCTCGATGCAGCGCGTGTCGATCGGGCACAGCGTGAGCGTCTCGAACTGCAGGAACTCGCCGAACTCGTCGCTCGGGGCTGCAATGGTGAGCGCCAGGTTCTCGATGCGCACGCCCCAGCGGGCCGGGCGGTAGAGGCCCGGCTCGATGCTCGTCACCATGCCGGGCTCCATCGCCATTTCGGGCGTGGGAGCGGCCTTGCTGATGGACTGCGGGCCTTCATGCACGTTGAGGAAATAGCCCACGCCGTGGCCGGTGCCGTGGCCGTAGTCGAGGCCATGCGCCCAGAGCGGCGCGCGCGCGATGGCGTCGAGCATGGGGCTGGGCGTGCCGCGTGGGAAGCGCGCGCGCGACAAGGCGAGGGTGCCCTTGAGGACGAGCGTGTAGTCGCGCTTCATGGCCGCACTGGGCCTGCCCACCGGCCAGACGCGGGTGACGTCGGTGGTGCCGCCCAGGTACTGGGCGCCCGAGTCGATGAGTAGCAAGCCGTCGGCGGCGACGCCGCTCGCATGCGAGACGCTGGCGTGATGCAGGGCGGTGGCGCGGTAATGCGGCAGGGCGCCGTTGGCGTTAAAACCGGCGATGACCGGGAAGGACAGGCTGACGTAGCCGGGCTGCTTGGCGCGCTCGGCGCTCAGGCGCTCGGCGACGTCGAGTTCGGTGATCGACTGGCGCCCGAGCGCCTGCTCGAACCAAGCGTAGAAGGCGCACATCGCCGCACCGTCGCGCGCCATCGCTTCGCGAATGAAGCCGGCTTCGGCCGCGCTCTTGCGGCTCTTGGCGAGCGTGGAGGGGTTGACCGCCTCGACCACACGCACGCCCTGCGGCAACGCCGTGCACAGGCCGAGCGTCACGCGCCGCGGGTCCACGAGCAGGCCGCTTGCCTCGGGCAAGGCCGCGAGCGCTGCGCGCGCCTGATCGTAGGGCCGCAACTCCACGCCGTCGGCGAGCAGCGCCTGTGCCAGCGCGGCGTTGACCTTGCCCTCGGCTACGAACAACTGCACCGACGAAGGCGACACCAGCGCATGCGCCAGAAACACCGGGTTGTAGTCGACGTCGGCGCCACGCAGGTTGAAGAGCCAGGCCAGATCGTCGAGCGTGGAAACCAGGTGGTGGCTCGCACCGCGCTCAGTCATGGCGGCGCGCAGCTGCGCGAGCTTCTCGGCCCGCGGCAGCACCGCATGCGGTGCGCGGTGTTCGTAGATGGCCGCTGTGGGCAAGGCAGGACGCTCGGGCCAAGCGCCGGCCAGTGGGTCGGCGTCGGTCTTCAGGCCCAGGCCGGCGGCGCGAAGTGCGGCCTCGAGCTGCCGTGCCGCGGCCAGGCCGAGCACGCTGGCGTCGGCCGCCACTGTTTGCCCGGCCGACAGGTGCAGCGTCAGCCAATCGACATGCGCGTTCGATCCGGCACTGGCGAGCTTGACGAGTTCGATGCCGCTGCCGGCGAGCTCCGCCTCGGCCTGCGTCCAGTAGCGGCTGTCGGCAAACAGGGCGGCCCGATCGGCCAGCACCACGAGCGTGGCCATGGAGCCGGTGAAGCCCGAAAACCACTGGCGGGCTTGCCAGTGCGCTGGCAAATACTCGGAGAGGTGCGGGTCGCTCGAAAGCAGCAGCACGGCGTGCGCGCCCTGGGCGCGCATGGCTTGGCGCAGTGCCTGCAGGCGAGCACGAACGGGTGAGCTGCGGGTGTCCATGGGGTCAGGGGCTGGCCGATCGCCTGGCTCGAGTATCAAACCGACAGGCCCATCTTACGAGCGGGTCACTGGCGGTCGCACATGCGGCTCGGCCACGATGCGCGCCTGCCGCTCGAAGCTGAAGTAGGCCCAGGCCCAGTCGGTGAGCACCACCAGGCGGTTGCGAAAGCCGATGAGAAAGTAAATGTGGACGAACAGCCAGAACAGCCAGGCGAGGATGCCGCTGAACTGCACGCGCCCGAGCACCGGCACGTCGACTGCGGCGATCGCGGCGTGGCGGCCGATGGTCGCGAGCGCACCGTAGTCGGCGTAGCTGAACGCCCGGGTCGGCTTGCCTTCAAGGCGCCGCAGCAGGTTGGCGGCCGCCTGGCGCCCCATTTGCTTGGCCGCCGGGCTGACGCCGGGCACGGGCAGCGGCTCGCCGTGCTTACCGCGGCTGAACGCCGAGGCGAGGTCGCCCACGACCTGGATTTCCGGATGGCCGGGCAGGCTGAGGTCGGGCTCCACGAGCACCCTTCCGGCGCGGTCGAGCGAGCAGCCGGTGCCGGCGGCGAGGGCTTGCCCCAGCGGCGAGGCGGCCACGCCCGCGGCCCACACCACCGTCTGCGAATCGAGCCGCCGCATGCCGGCAGCGCTTTCGTAGTCGAGGCCGTTGGCGTCGATCGCGGTGACCTTGGCGCCGGTGAGGACCTCGACGCCCAGACTGTGCAGTTGGTCGAGCGCGCGCTGCGAGAGTTTTTCGGAGAAGGCGCCGAGCACGCGCTCGCCGCCTTCGACCAAGACCACGCGCGCGCGGCGCGAGTCGATGCGGCGAAACTCGTCTTGCAGCGTGTGGTGGGCGATCTCGGCAAGCATGCCCGCCATTTCGACGCCGGTGGGCCCGGCGCCCACCACTGCGAAGGTGAGGCAGGCGTCGCGCTGGCTGCCTTCGGGTTGGCGCTCGGCGCGCTCGAAGGCGAGCAATACCTTGCTGCGGATGTCGAAGGCATCGGCCAGGGTCTTGAGCCCCGGCGCATGCGCGGCCCAGTCGTCGTGCCCGAAATAGCTGTGGGTGGCGCCGGCGGCGACGATGAGGTGGTCGTAGTCGATGCGCTCGCGCTCGTCGAGCACCACGCAGCGGGAGGCGGTGTCGATGTCCGTCACGATGCCCAGCAGCACGGTGAGCCGCCCGCGCTGCATCTGGCGGCGCAAGATGTGGCGGATCGGGCCACTGATGGCGGGCGCCGAGAGTCCCGCCGTCGCCACCTGGTAGAGCAGCGGCTGGAACAGGTGGTGGTTGGTGCGGTCCACCAGGGTGATCTCGACGTCGGCCGCATCAAGCGCGCGCACGGCCTCGATGCCGCCGAAGCCGCAGCCGACGATCACCACCCGCGGCCGAGCAGGCGCAGTGCCCTCGTTCATGGTTTCACCGTCCGGTGGTCAAGTGGCAGGAAGAAGGGCAAGTCGTTCAGGCCGCCGCGCCTGGCGTGTCTGGCGTGCGTGCGCCGAGCGCGCGCAGTTTCTTGCGCACCAGGTCGATGTGGCTGCGCAGGGCATACAACTCGTCGGCGTGCGAGAGCGGCACCGAGAGGCTGCGCACGCGTGAGTCGAGCTCGTCGAGTTCGTTCATCAGCGGCTGGGCATCTCGTGGGCCGCCTTCGCCGCTGCCCAGGCCTTCTTCAATTTGGCGCAGGCGCCCGTACCAGCGAAACACGCGCGAGCGGATGCGCAACTCGTAGAGCGGCGGCAGCACGCGCGACAGCGGTATGAGGACCACGACGATGGAAGCCAGCACCACCCACATGCGGTCGACCAGGTTGGCGACCCAGAACGGCAGGTAGCGCTGCAGCATGGGCGGGCCGGTCTCGAAGAAACGGTCCGCTTCGCGCGACATGGGCAGGTCGGTGGCGCGCCGGTTGGGGAACTCGCCACGCGTCTGGAACCAGCCGGCGTCCTTGTGCAGCGTGTTGGCCGCCTGCACGAACAGTTGCTGCAGGGCCGGGTGGGCGTCGCGGCGCGCCACGAGCATGGCGGTCGGGGCGACCAGGTCCACGTCTGCAGGCGGCAGGTCACGCTCCAGGCTGACCACGCCGCGCGGCAAGCTGACCGGAGCCAGCATCGGCATGCGGCGCGAGTAGGCCTCGGCCTGCGCGAAGTCGAGCAGCCGGATGCCGGGCGTTTGCAGCAGCATCTGCACCATCGGCGCTTCGGGCGCCGAGACCAGCGCCAGCGCGTCGATCTCGCCGGCGAGCAAGGCCATCACGGCGGGCGTCTGGCTCAGGCGCTGTTCGAGCACGGCGCCGGGTGCCATGCCGTTGGCGTCGATCATGCTGCGCATGAGCGGGGCAATGCCGCTGCCGGGTGCGCCGATGTTGACCCGCCAGCCCGCCAGTTGCCCGAGCGTGGACACACTCTCTTGCTTCAGCTTTTCTTTCGCACTCGCCTCGCGGTAGAACAGCCAGAGCGGCTCGTAGAACAGGCTGCCGAGCGACACCAGTTCGATGGCGCCCGACGCCTGCGCTTGCTCGGTACTGCCGGCGCCGCTTTGCACGAAGGCGAACTCCACGCCCGAGGCCGGGTCGGCCAGCAAGCCGAGGTTGTCGGCCGAGCCTTCGGTATTGCGCAGTTCGACCTCGATGCCGAACTTGGCAAGGTGCGCTCGGTAGCGCAAACCGAACTCCGCATAGGCGCCATTGGCCGCGCCGGTGGCCAGCACCACGCGCTTTGGCGGGCTCGGGTCAAGCGCCCAATAGGCCAGGCCTAGCAGGGCCACCACCAGCAGCACGAAGGGCCCGGTGGTGATCAGCAGGTCGCGGGTGCTGAGCAGGGTGTTGCGCAAGGTCGAAAATCGTCGCATCGGTCGGCTGGGCGGGAGTCGGCCTCATTCTCGTGCAGCGCCCGCTCGAGCGGGCGCCCGGGCCACCCGCTCAGCTCACCGACAGCAACTCGACTTCGAACAGCAGGGTCGC
>JANONH010000120.1:0-1614 GCA_031420735.1 Methylibium sp. | reverse complement strand
GACCACCGCGAGGACGAGACCGCACCGCTCGACGCCCAATACGGGCCGGTTCACCCGGTGAGCGTGCTGCCCGGCGGCCTGCTCGACGCCTTGCTCGGGCGCGCCGGGTTCTGCGTCAACAGCCTGCACGGCCAGGGCGTGCGGCGCCTCGCCGACGGCCTGAGGGTGGAGGCGGTCGCGCCCGACGGCCTGGTCGAAGCCTTTAGCGTGCGTGCGGCCAAACGCTTCAGCCTCGGGGTGCAGTGGCACCCGGAATGGCAGGCCGAGAGCAACCCGGTTTCCATGATCCTGCTGCGTGCCTTCGGCGACGCCTGCCGCTCTTTCAGGGAGCAAAACCGCGAGACCGTGCGCGAGCGACCGCACGTGCCGTAGTGACCTGCATGCCCCGGCTCGGCCGGGGCAGGATGCGATGGCGCGCCGCCTTCGGACAGCCCCAAGCGCGCAGCAAGCGAACAGGTGACTCATGGTGATCCAGGACAACTTCACTTTCAGCGAACTTGAAAAATGGCTCGACGAGCGGCGCGTGACCGAGATTGAATGCCTCGTGCCCGACCTCACGGGCGTGGCGCGCGGCAAGATCCTGCCGCGCGAAAAGTTCACCGAGGACCGGGGCATGCGGCTGCCGCAGGCGGTGGTCGCCATGGGCGTGACCGGCGAGTTCCCCGAAGAGGGGCCGTACTACGACGTCATCAGCCCAAACGACCAAGACATGCACCTGCGCCCCGACGCCAGCACGGTGCGCATCGTGCCCTGGGCGACCGACCCAACCGCGCAGGTGATCCACGACTGCTTCGACCGCGACGGCACGCTGGTGCCCTTTGCGCCGCGCTCGGTGCTGCGCCGCGTGTGCGACCTGTACGAGGCCGAAAACTGGGACCCGGTGGTGGCACCGGAGCTGGAGTTCTACCTGGTGGCGCGCAACACCGACCCCGACGTGCCGCTCAAAGCGCCCATCGGCCGCAGCGGCCGGGCCGAGACCTCGCGCCAGGCCTATTCGATCGACGCCGTGAACGAGTTCGATCCGCTGTTCGAGGACGTCTACGACTACTGCGAAAAGATGGGCCTCAACGTCGACACCCTGATCCACGAAGCCGGTGCTGGGCAGATGGAGATCAACTTCTTTCACGCCCACCCGCTGGGCCTGGCCGACGAGGTGTTCTTCTTCAAGCGCACGGTGCGCGAAGCCGCCATGCGCCACGGCATGTTCGCCACCTTCATGGCCAAGCCCATTGCCGGCGAGCCGGGCAGCGCCATGCACGTGCACCAAAGCATTCTTAACAAGGCAACCGGCCGCAACCTCTTCAGCAACGAAGACGGCACGCCCAGCAAGGAGTTTTACTGGTACATCGGCGGGCTGCAGAAATACGTGCCGGCGGCCATGGCCATCTTCGCGCCTTACGTCAACAGCTACCGCCGCCTGGTGCGCTCGAACGCCGCGCCGATCAACATCCAGTGGGGCAGCGACAACCGCACCGTGGGCTTTCGCTCGCCGGTGGCGACGCCGACCGCACGGCGGATAGAAAACCGTGTGATCGGTGCCGACGCCAACCCCTACGCGGCGCTGGCCGCCACGCTCGCCTGCGGCTACCTCGGCATGAAGAACCGCATCGAGCC
>JANONH010000119.1:0-12609 GCA_031420735.1 Methylibium sp. | reverse complement strand
TACGTCAACCACATGGCGCGCGCGCACGTCATCGTGCAGGCCGAGCTGCATGGCCGCGAGCACCCGTTCTACGAGTTGCGTCACGTGCTCATACCCAACCTGGCGCTCGACGTGCTGGTGCCGCTCATGGTGCGTGCGGGCATCACGCTGGACCACGCCATGCGTGCCTTTACCGGCCTCGCACTGCTGCTGCCGCTGGCCGGCTGCGTGGCGCTCGCCGCGGCGTGGCAGCGACGGGTGCCCTGGCTCGCGCTGCTGGCCTTCCCGCTGGCCTACAACCGCTACTTCGCCTGGGGTTTCCTCAACTATTTCTTCTCGGTCGGGCTGGCTTTGCTGGCGTTTGCGGCATGGCTTGCCCTGCGCCAGCGCAGGCGAGCGCTGCCGCTTGCCGTGCTTGCGCCGCTGCTGGCGGTGGCGGGCGGCCTCATCATGCTTTCGCATTTGGTGGGTTTTGGCATCCTTGCCTTGCTCGTGGTGTCGAGCGAAGCCTGGCGTGCCTGGGGCGAGCGGCGCGTCCTGCCGGTCTGGCGTTCGCGCGGTTTGCAAGCCGCGGCCCTGGGCCTGTTCGCTTGCGTGGTGTTCTACCTCTCGGCTTTCGAGCGCAACCTCAGCCTCGAGGCCTTGTGGCCGAGATGGTTCCTTGCCCGCGTGCGCTCGAGCGCCTCGCCCTTCATCAGTTACCGCACCCTGCCCGGTTTGCTGGTCGCAGCGGTGGTGCTCGGCACGCTCTGCGCGCTGGTGTTGCGCGGCCATGTGCACGGCCTGGTGCGGGCCGCGCGCGCCCCGGTGCTGGTGTTGCTGGTCGCCTTCATCGCACTGCCTTCGGTGCTCATGGGCAGCTACTTCCTTGCGGAGCGCCTGTCTGGCGTGGTGTGGTCGCTGTTGTTCGCGGGCCTGGTCCTCGACCGTGGGCTGCCCGGTCGCGCCCGCCTGCTGATCGTGCTGGCCGCGTTCGCCGCCACGGGCCTGAAGAGCGCCGAAATCACCACCGAATGGCGCCGGGGGTCGGCCAAAATGGCGGTCATTCGCGCCGCGCTCGCCCAGGTGCCCGAGCGCTCGCTCATCGTCACGCGCATTTTCGGCGACCGTGAAGCTGGCGGCAACTACCCGTTGCGCCACAGTGCGGCGTTCGCCGTGATGGACCGCGACGCCTACATTCCCAACTTCTTCGGTTTCCCGTTCAACGGCGAGACGGTGGGCTTTCGCGAAGCGATGCAGCCGCTCACGCGGTCGGATCTAGGCCTGGCGATCATCGACCCCGACGACCCGCTCGACTGGACCGCCGTCTGCGCCAACTTCGACATCCTGTTCGCGATGCGAGAGCGCCCGGCCAAGGGCCAGGAGCCGCGCTGCGTGACGCCGCTGGTGCAGGGCCAGGACTTCACGGTGTACCGCATCGTCAAGGGCGGCGAGGCCGAAGCTTCCACCGCGCGGCCCGCAACACCGTAGCGCGGGCCCGCCACGCCGCAGCGTCCGGCTTCGAGAGTCGGCGACGATGAGTTAGGGCTTGCTGAGCCTCACACTTCTAGATCACGCGCACTCAAGACCACCGGTTTGCGCGCGCCAGTGCGGACTTTTTTGGAGACGATCGCATTGATCGTCAGCAGGTTTTCGCGGTAGAGGTCGAGCAAGCTTGCATCACTGGTGAACGGGCCGTAAGCCGCTTGCCAGGTGTTCGACGAGATGAAGGCCGTGACAGGTTCTTGACCCACCAGCACCTGGAAACGCAGTAGGCCTTTGCGCTCGTCGAACGATTGTTGACTGTCCATGGTCGCCTTCCGAGGGGCTCATGAGATTCTTGGCTACCCCGATCAGAAAATTTAACGGCGCCGGCCTCCGCCATCAATCGCGGCTGATCGTGAAGCCGACTACCCAGAACTGGGTAGTCGTGGGCGCTCAGGGCAGGGCGATGCCTTCGCGGATCGCGTACCGCGTCAGCTCGGCCACCGTGTGCAGGCCGAGCTTGCGCATCAGGTTGCGACGGTGTGTCTCGACCGTGGGCACCGCCATGTGCAGTTGCTCGGCGATGGCCGCGGAGCGCAGGCCCTCTGCAAGCAGACGCAGAACCTCGCGTTCGCGCCGCCCGAGCGGCGGCGCGTCGGCGGCCGCGCGCCCCTGCACTTGTGCCACCAGCGCCCCCGCGACCTCGGCACACAGGTAACTTTGCCCCATCGCCACGGCGCGTATCGCTCGAACCAGTTCGGTGCCGGCCGCCGACTTGGTGACGTAGGCCATGGCGCCCGAGCGGAGCATCTCGACGACGAAGTGCTTTTCCGAATACGCCGACAGGGCAACGATCCGGGCCAGGCTTCCGGCCTGCTTCAGGCGGGCGGCGATCTGCATGCCGTTGGCGTCGGGCAAGGCGATGTCGAGCACGACCACGTCCGGCGCGAGCGCGCGGGTCTGCTCCAGCGCCCCGGCGGCGTCGCCCGCCTCGCCGACGACCGCGATGTCGGGCACCTTGGCCAGCATGTCGCGCAGCGCCTCGCGGACCATGGTGTGGTCCTCGACGAGCAACACCCGGGTCGTCATGCGATGTCCTTCAAAGTCTCCGATTCGTCCGCCCCGAGCGGCGCGCTCAACACGCCCAGCGTGCCCTCGCCCGGCTTGCTGAGCAGTTCGGCCGTGCCGCCGATCAGCAAGAGCCTTTCACTCGCGGTTGCAAGCCCCATGCCATGACGTGGCATCAGGGCAACTTGCTTGGCGTCGAAGCCGATGCCGTCGTCGGACACGCTCACGATGATGCGCTCGCCGTCGCGCCGCGTCTGCACGACTGCCGCGTCGCAGCGCGCGTGCTTGGCCACATTGATCAGCAGCTCGCGCGTCGCGCGGTAGAGGATCGAGCGCGTTTGCTGCGACAGCGGCTTGGGCTCGCCGTCGTCGAGCACCTGGACCGCCAGGCAATACGTGCGCTCGATCTCCTCGGCCAGCCACTTCAACGCCGCGCCGAGCCCGAGTTGGTCGAGGACGGGCGGCGCCAGTTGAGAGGCCAGCGAGCGGGTGGAGACATTGGCGCTCACCAGCAGCCCGTCGACCGTTCGCGCCGCCGTGCGCACCGCGTCGCTCTGGTCTTCGCACAGCGCCGCCAAGCGGATGCGCGCGGCCATCAAGGTCTGCGCCAGGCCGTCGTGCAGGTCGTGCGCGATCCGGCGCCGCTCGCGGTCTTCGGCCGTGTTGAGCTGCAGGCCGAGCCTGCGCATCTCATCGGCGCGCTGGACGACCAGCGCATGCTCCATGCGCGCCGCTTCGAGCGATCCTTTCGTGCGCAACCAAACGCTCGCCAAAACCGAGCCCAGCAGCACCAGCATGCCGACGGTGATCACCGGCCAGGCCTGGTCCAGCGCGTCGGCATGAAGCTGCTTGCGCGAGACCTGGGCCACGATGAACCAGTCCGCGCCCCGCACCGGACGCACCGCGCCGTAGACCGGCTCGCCGCGGGAGTCGCGGGCATGAAAGGCCTTGCCAAACGGCTCGGCACCACGGATCGCCCGAGCCGAGAGCAGGTCGGGCGTGGAAAGCGCGAACGGGGTGCGCTCCGACATGCCGATGATTCGATCGCCTTGCCGGCGAACCAAAGCCGTCTGCGCCGTCGGGCTCGGCACGGGCCAGACCTGCAGCGTCGCGAGCAGCTGGTCGTGCGGATCGAAACGCAGGACCACTGCCGAACTCGCCGATCGACCGTCGCCCACCAGTGGCGCGACGATGTCGAGCCATTCACGGTCGGCGTCGTTGGCTGCCGCATGGATCCCGCTGAGCTGGATCTCGCCGCTCGCAATGGCGCGCAGGGCGGCCGCTTGAAGTTGCGCAGGCATGGCCGGCCGAGGCTGCGCGTCACTGGCGATGATGGCCCCTTGTGCGTCGAGTAGCAGGACGCTGCGCCCGCCGAGAGTCTGGTTCAGTTCGCCGACGCGGTCGATTAGCACGTCGAGTGCCTGTAAATCTCCGGCGTCGCGAAAGCGCTTGCTCAGGTCGACGAAACGCGGCGTGCTCGAGGCGTACCGCGCAAGCGAGAGACGGTCCTCGAGCCAGCGTTCGACCTGCTTGGCCTGGAGTTCGGTGACCGCCTCGAGTTGCGCGGCATGGTGAGCCAACAACACCTCGTGGTCGCGGCGCAGGACGAGCGCCGTCAGCCCGCCGATCACCACCCACGACAGCCACAGCAGGAGCCGCCCTCCGTGCAAGCGTGCGGACTTGTGCGCGGCGGGTGCTGCAGCGGACAGCGGGCTCTGCGTCACCACCTCGGTGCGGCTGCGCTGGCGGCACACAGGGCGTCGGGTCGATGCGAGACGAGTGGTCGTGTTGGGGCGGCTGGGCGGTGCATCGTGCTCTACCGGAGGCGCCGTCTGCGAGACGGTATCGGCATTGTGACCAACTCGCCAAGCTGTTTTTTCGACGCTCGTACGGGGCAAGATCTCACCGCCGGTGCACGGCCAGGGCAAAAGCCTTCCAGCACCTGAGCGGGTGCGCTCGATACCGCGCAGTGCGACGGCCGACCCGGATCGACCGGCAGTGGCCGCAAAAGGAGGCCGGCATGCCGGGCCCCGCGCCTGAGTGTGAACGCCTTGCCGTTTACCTCGGCGGTGCGCCGCGCGGCGCTGCCGCACACGCTGCGGCCGCACACTTACTTCGTGAGCTTGCGCAGAGCCTCGGTCAACGTTCCTTGCGCCTCTTGGGCGCGCTCTGCTTGGCAGGCGCCCCGTTGTCGCGAGCATGAGCGTGCGCGTGCTCATGCTCGTGCGCCTTGGCCGTCTGGCGCGCCGGTGCCTTGTCCGCCTTGTCCGACGACGCGCTGGCCGAGCGGCTCACACCCGCGCCGGCCTCAGGCTTGAGGACCACCTT
Organism: Methylibium sp.; assembly: GCA_031420735.1. Classification (GTDB taxonomy): domain Bacteria; phylum Pseudomonadota; class Gammaproteobacteria; order Burkholderiales; family Burkholderiaceae_C; genus Methylibium. Next base: position 7,770 of record JANONH010000119.1, on the reverse strand, counting down.
CGTCCAGCCTTCTTCGCGCGCGTCGAAGCGTTCGTAGGCGTCGGCTGCTTCTTCGAGCGAACACTCGTGCGAGACCACGAACGAAGGCTTGGCCTTGTCGCACTCGATGAGCTTGCACAGCAGGCGGTTGTAGGTCTTCACGTTGGCCTGGCCGCAGCCCATGCTGAGACCTTTGCCCCAAAGCGCGCCGTAGTCGAAGGCGAGCTGGCCTTTCTTGGCCAGCTCGTCGGCAGCACCCGGGTCTTCGGGCACGAACACGCCCACCACGCCGATGCCGCCGGTGGCCCGCACCGACTTCACCAGGTCGTTCATGGTGGCGTTGGGCACTTCATGGCCGGCCGGGTCGTGGCATTGGTAGCCCACGCATTCGCAGCCACGGTCGGCGCCTTCGCCCTGGGTCAGGGAGAGCACCTGTTCGACGTGGTCGCCCTGGCTGTCGTCGATGGCGATCGCGCCGATCTGCGTGGCCAGTGCCAGGCGGTCGGGGTGGCGGTCCACCACCATCACTTGGCTCGCACCGCGCAGCACCGCCGAGTAGGCCGCCATCAGGCCGACCGGCCCGCAGCCATAAATCACCACCGACTCGCCCGGCTTAAAGCCCGACAGCTCCACCGAGTGGTAACCGGTGGGCCAGATGTCGGCGAGCATCACGTAATCGTTTTCTTTCTCCACCGAATCCTCGGGCAACTTGAGGCAATTGAAGTCGCCGTAGGGCACGCGCAAATATTCGGCTTGGCCGCCTTCGTAGGGGCCCATGTCGGCGTAGCCGTAGCCTGCGCCGGTCTTGCCGGGGTTCATGTTGAGGCAGGCGCTGGTGAAGCCGCGTTCGCAATTCTTGCAGTAACCGCAACTGCAATTGAACGGGATGCAGACGCGATCGCCGACCTTGATGCCGAGCACCGCCTTGCCCACCTCGACCACCGTGCCGAGGTTCTCGTGGCCGATGATGCGGCCCGGCTCGAGGCTGGTGCGGCCCTCGTACATGTGCAGGTCCGAGCCACAGATGTTGCTGCTCGTCACCTTGAGAATCACGTCACACGCGTGCTCGATCTTCGGATCGGGCACCTGTTTGACCTGCACATCGTGCGGTCCGTTGTAGACGATGGCTTTCATGAAGGCTCGCTTTCAAATGTGGGAGGCGGTGTGCGGCACGCAGACCGATGCGCCTTGCCCGGCACGTGGCGTTCCTTGCGGTAGCAGGGCCACAGAAGCAACGGCATGCACGTTTGCTGCAACGCGTGCTGGGCTGCTCGGTTGCACCAAGCGCGGCGAGGCCAGCGCGGCGCTGTCCGGTCAGCAAAGCGGCTGCGGCACGGCGCTTGCCGATGGCTTGAAAGACCCACCAGCCTCACCCACTCCTAATTGAAAGCCACTCAATGACGCATCGCAGAAACCCAGCCGCCCATTCGCCCTATTCACGTAGCTTGCCCGCCTTCCCGGGCTTGTTGGGCTCACGCTCGCAGCGCTTTACTGCGGCCCGGCTGACGAAGATCGGGCTCGCCGCGTTGCTGGCTCTCGGTTCGGCCGCCTGGCTGGCCGGCCAGCCCGCGCAAGCGGCCGACAACATGGCCAAGACCGGCACCAAGTTCGACGCCGACAAGGACATGCAGCGCGTGCTCGACACGCTCGGCACCCTCGGCGGCAAGCCCATCGAGTCGTTGTCGGTCGAGCAGGCCCGCACCCAGCCCACCCCGACCGACGCCGTGATGGCGGTGCTCAAGAAAGACGGCAAGAAAACCGAGCCGAGTGCCATGGTGCCGGGCGTGACCAGTGCCGACACCATGATCCCCGGGCCGGCCGGCCAACTGCCGGTGCGCATCTACACGCCCTCGGGCACCGGCCCCTTTCCGGTCATCGTTTATTACCACGGCGGCGGCTGGGTGATCGCCGACAAAGAGGTCTACGACGGTGGCGCGCGTGGCCTGGCCAAAGAGGCCAAGGCGGTGGTGGTGTCGGTGGACTACCGGCGTGCGCCCGAGGCCAAGTTCCCGGCCGCCTGGGACGATGCCCTGGCCACCTACAAGTGGGCGCAGACCAACGCGGCCTCGATCAAGGGCGACCCCAAGCGCATGGCCTTGGCCGGCGAAAGCGCGGGCGGCAACCTCGCGGTTTCCACCGCCGTGGCCGTGCGCGATGCCGGCCTGCCCATGCCCAAGCACGTGCTCGCGGTCTACCCGGTGGCGCAGACCGGCAACCTCGAGACCGAGTCCTACAAGGACAGTGCCACCGCCAAGCCGCTCAACAAAGCCATGATTGGCTGGTTCGTGGACAAGGTGTTTGCCAAGCCCGAACAGAAGTCCGACCCGCGCGTGGACATCGTCAACGCCAAGCTGCAGGGCTTGCCGCCGGTCACCATCGTCAATGCGGAGATCGACCCCTTGCGCAGCGACGGCAAGATGCTCGAAGACGCGCTTGAGAAAGCCGGTGTCAAGGTCGACCGCAAGGTCTACGAAGGCACGGCGCACGAGTTTTTCGGTGCCGCCGCGGTGGTCGATGACGCGCAGGATGCGCAGCAATGGGCGGGCAAGCAGTTGCGCGCGTCGTTCGGAGATTGAGGTCTGCACAGCGATCATCGGCGCGCCGGTCAGGACGGGCAGTGCAGCGGGTCGATGCGGCAGCGATGCACGCGGTAGAGAGTGCGTTGGCAGCCAGGTTCGCCGAGCCGGCGCCACCCGCCGCGGCAAGCGGCGCTGCGGTCGCCTGGTCGCCTGGTCGGCCACGACAGTGGGCTTTGCGCCGGCCGCGAAGGCTTCGGACTGCGACGGCTCGGGCAAGGGCGTGCCGAGCAGGGCCTGCAGACGGGTGCTGTCGATCGCTGCGGCCAGCGTGCTGCGCAGAAGCCCTTCGGTGCCGCCGGCGCTGAAGACGACCTTGCGCACCTGATGCGCTGAGGGCTTCAACGGCCGAGCACGCCGCGCAGGATGTCGAGCGCACCGGGGGCTTTCTCCGTGCTGCCCCGCTCCGGCTGCTCCGGCGCGGGTTTGTCAGTGCCCCCCATGCCGCCCATTGCCGGCATGCCGAGCATGGCGGTGGCCATGGATTTCACGCGCACTTTCACCGCCCACTCGGGCGCCCAGGCTGCTTTCGGGTCGGCGGGCCGGGGCGGGTGGGCCAAGTTCAACTCGTTGCCATAGCCGATGAGGCGCAGCATCGCGCCCTCGCCGCTGAACACGCCCTTGGGCACCGTGCAGCGCGTGGTGGCGGGTGCCAGCAGCACCTTTTCCTTGAGCCAGCGGTCGATCGCGACATTGGTCTGGTAGTCGGTGAGGCCAAAGCCGGTGTCGGGCAGCTCGCTCGAGGTCCACAGCACCGTCTCTTCTTTGGCGCCAGCGGCCATGCCGGCAGCGAAGTAGGCGCGTGCAGTCGGCGCGGACGTCCAGCTCAGTTCGACCGCGCCACCGGCGTCGCGGGTCTTCAGGTCGAGCGCCGGCATCAGCTCTTGCGCGGCCGGAATCTGGAAGCGAAATGCGGCCGGCACGCCGCTGCCGCTGAAGGCGTGTTCGCCGCCCAGCCGGGCGCCGGCCGCAAGCACGCGGCCGTCGGCTGGGCTTGGCCAGAGCGGGCGGCCGGCCGCGCTGTGCGCGCCTCGCTGCGTGGCACGCCGGCTCACGAAGAACTTGGCCATGTCCGCAGCACTGGCGCTCGCCATGTCGAGCACTTTGGGCTGGCCGGCGCGCACCGCCTCGCCGCAGCCCCAATAGAGCAACAGCTTGCCGCGCGGACGCTCAGCCTGGGGGTCGATCACCGCCTCGTCGTTGTCGGGCGCTTTCGGGGCTTGTTTGGGCGCCTGCAGCTTGAGCGGGCTGGGCTGAAAGCCTGCGGGCACGGCCTGCTCGGCCTCGGCCAGCGCCGGGTTGCCGCGCGACTGCAGCGTGACGTCGACCCAGCGCCCGGTGCTGCCGGTCTGGGTGTGGCCGAAGGTGTTCTTGCCACCGCCGCCACCGCCGCCGCCACCACCGAAAAGGCCGCCGAGTGCGGCCATCGGGTCGACTCCCGCAGCGCCGCCCATTGGCATGCCCATGCCGCTGAAGGTGGCGACGTCGATCCAGGCCTGGGCCTGCGGCGGCTTGATGTTGGACTGCGCGTGGGCGAGCACAGGCGCGATCAGCAGGCTGCCGATGGCGCATGCCCGTGCGGCGCGGTGTGGGCCCGTGGGGGTCGGTCTGGTTTTCATCGTGTGTTCTCCTTCGACAGTGTGGCGGCATGGCGAACGGCGTCGCTTAAAACTTTGCGCAGCAAGAGCGAGCCAATCATCGGCTGGCCATGCGGCGAGATCATGGCGCAAGCCGCAGACCTTGCCACAACTGCGTGACCGCGGCGCTAAGCAATTGAAAGCTTCGTCGCTGGCGGATGCAAAGCCTACCAGCGCAACCTGCCTTGTCGTCCGATCGCCAGGAACGGCACGCAGCGCGGCCCGGCATTGCTCGCACAGCTGGCGAAATGCGCTCCCGCTCCCCATCACATTGCGCTTCGTTGCCGCTTGAAAGTCAACCCAGCGCAGCGATCACTTCAAGCTTGAACGCCCGCTCCACGAACCAGACCAGGGCGACTGCCAACGTCGCGAGCGAGCCGCCGATGAAGACCACGCGCAGGTAAAAGCGCGTGTCGCGTAGCAAGTAAGCCAGTGGCAGGAAAGCGGCGACGATCGCGAGCTGCCCGGCCTCCACGCCGAGGTTGAAGCCGAGCAGCGACAACACCAGGGTCTCCTGCGGCAGGCCCAGCTCGGCCAGCACGCTCGCAAAGCCAAAGCCGTGAATCAGGCCGAAAGCAAACGCCACCAGCCAGCGCCGTCGCTCGACCACCGGCCACAGGTTGTTGAGGGCGGCCAGCACCACCGAGGCAGCGATCACCGACTCCACCAGGCGAGAGGGCAACTCCACCCACCGCATTGCGGCCAGGCTCAGCGTGATCGAGTGCGCCAGCGTGAACGCGGTCACCACCCACAGCACCTCGCGCAGCGCCGCGCCAAAGTGCGCCACGCCCTGCCAGCGCCCGGCTTCGCGCACCAGCACCGCCGGCAACAGCAAGGCCAGCAGGAACAGCACGTGATCGAAGCCGATCCAGATGTGCCAGACGCCCTGCACCAGGTATTGCCTGAACTGCTCCAGACGCGATGCCTCGCCGGGCTCGAAGCGCTGCGTGCCGCTGTCGGGGGCCAGCACGGCGGTCTGCGTCTGGCCGTCGAGTTGCAGGCGCAAAAGCCCGCGGTGCAGCGCGTCGACGTCGAACAGCAGCCGGTAGTCCAGCGTCAGGCCCGCGTCGGTCTCGGGGCATTGGCCGGCAAGGCGCAGCACCGCATAGCCACCATCGGTGTGCTCGTCCACCAAGTGCTCGGCGACGCGCAGAGTGCAAGCCGGGCCGCGCGCAATCGACAGGCGCCCGAGCGCCCAGGCGGCGATTTCGTTGTGGCGGGTGCGCAGCTCGCCCCAGGTGATTTCGCCGTTGCCATCGGCGTCGAGGCCGAGCGCGAAGTCGATGTCGCGCAGGGCAATGTCCCACTGGCCGGTGATAGCGCGGCCTTCGACCTCGAGCACCAGGTAGCTGTCGCTCGCCTTGTGGGCCAGCGCCGGCAGCGACAAGGCGAGTATGGCGAGCGAGAAGAAGGCGTGGCGCAGCCGCCGCCTCATGGCCACTCGCTCGCCGGCCCGCCGGGGCGTGCTGCAACTTGCTGCGAAGCCTGCGCGAGTTGCCGCAAGCGCGGGTCTTCGAAGCCGCTCGCGCGCAGCCAGTCGCGGGCCGGGGTGGCCGCTTGCGAGTCGCCTGCGGCCACCGCGGCTTCAAGCAGGATGCGTGCGTCGCGCGGCTCGCGCTGCACGCGGTAGTTGTCGCTCGCCAGGCGCAGCGCGGCGTCGGGCTTGCCGCGCAGCCGCAGCGCGAAGCGCGCCTCTTCGGCGCGGTGGGTGGTGTCGCCGCGCAGCCGAGAGGCGGCGAAGCGGTCCTCGAGCACCTGGATGTGGCGCGCCGCCGCCGGCTCGCCAAGCGCCGCCTTTGCCTCGGCCAGGCGCAGCAGCAAAGGGTCGGAGGACTCCCACTTCGCCAACTGCCGCACCACTTCGGCCGGCCGGCCGGCATCGAGCAGAAAGTCGGTCCAGGCGGCCAGGAGGTAGCCATCGTCGCGGTCCAGAGAAAGCGCCTCGCGGTAGTGCCGCTCGGCCAGCGCGGGCTGTGCACGCCAGGCGGCGACTTCACCGAGCCGGGTCAGCAGCCAAAGGCGCTGGTCGGCCTCGGTGCTCGCGCCCAGGGCCCGCAGCAGCGAGGCCTCTGCGGCGGCGAGCTGCCCACCGTAGGCCTGGGCGAGCCCGATGCAGCCGCCGTAGAGCACGCCGCGCCCGAGGCGCTCGAGGGCGGCGCACTCGCCTTGTGCTGCGTCGACTCGAGCCTGGACCAAAAAGATCGCGGCGCGCCAGGCGTGGGCCGACGCCAGGCCCGGCTCTTGTGCGAGCGCTGCGGCAAAGTCGTCGAGCGCCGGCTCGAAGCCGTGGCGGTATTGGTGCAACTGACCGCGGATTAAAAGCAGTTCGGCTGGCAGGGGTGCTTTAAAGCGGGCCACCACCGCCTCGGCATAGCCGACAAAGCGTGGGTCACCGCGGGCCGCAGCCAAGTCGAAGTAAGTTTGTGCAAGTGATGCCGCAGCAGCGGAGTCGGCCGGCGCGGCGGCGGCAGCGGCCCGCAGCACGCTCAACTCGCGCGCCTCGCGGTCGCCCGCACGCTGGGGCAGGCGCTCGAGCACCTCGCTGTCGGCTGCGGGTAGGCGGGGAGCCGCCTGGGCCGTTGCGGTCAGGGCCGACAAGGCAAACAAAGCAATGCCAGCCCACCAATGGCGGCCGGCATTTGCCCGCGTCAACTTGCCCGGATCGGTGTTCGTTATAGAGTCCATTGGCGTTCGTTTCGAGCGCCAATTCTCAGCCAGTCCCCTCCCAAACCAGAAAGGCTCTCATGAACAAGCTGCTTTCACTCGTGGCCGCCGCGGCCCTCGCAACCGCTTCCGTTGCTTCGTTCGCCGCCGCTCATGGCGGCGCCATGAAAGACGGCGAAAAGATGGATTGCAAGAAAATGGACGAAAAGAAAATGGACGACAAGATGAAAGAACACTGCAAGAAAATGGCCGACAAGCCGATGGACGACAAGAAGGCCGAGCCGAAGAAGTAAGCACCTGGCTCGGGTACCGACAAAAAGCGGGCTTGGCCCGCTTTTTTTATGCTGCGCCCGCCTCTGCGGCAGCGCCCCGTATCACCGCCCGCTTCATCGACGTCAAGGGCGCAGCGCTTGGCTCGGCAGCCTTGCGGCAGACGGCTGCTGGCGTCTTGATCGAACTCGACCTGAGCGGCTTACCGCCGGGCGAGCACGGCTTTCATGTGCACGAGACCGGCACCTGCAATGGCAGCGACGGCTTCAAATCGGCCGGCGGCCACTGGTCGCTGCCCGAGCAGGCGCACGGCATGACGGGAGGAAAGCCTTCTCACGCGGGCGACATGCCCAATCAATTCGTCGCGGCCGACGTGCGCTGCGAAAAGTGTTCGTCGTAGCGGTGCACGAAATCCTTGCTTTGCGTGAGCGGAGCGTGGCAGGCGCGGCAGGTCATGGGGTTGTCGGTGCTTTTCTCACCGCTGGACAAGTAGGAGCTGTAGATCCAGTTGCCGTTTCGCAGCGGCTCGGCGACGTCTTGGCCCCAGCCGGTGTTCTTGCCCATGACGAAGACACGCAGCAAGTCGCCCTTGACGAGCTTGCCGTCGGTGCCGGTTTGCAGCGTGCCATCGGCCTGGGCTTTGG
>JANONH010000118.1:0-3165 GCA_031420735.1 Methylibium sp. | reverse complement strand
AACCGAGCGTGAGCACGGGTTCGGCAAAAGCCATCGGCGGCGAGAGGGTGTTATGGGGCATGCCCGGCGGCTCGGCGAAGGTGTAGTGAACGGCGCCGACTCCGGCTCCGAACGCGACCCGACGATGCGTTGCCCACCAAGTCAGGCCCACGCTTTTGCTTTGCAAATCGGGCGCCAGCTCATCGGTGCGGGACGTCAGGCGACTCTCGATTCGCCATTCCTGAATCTCCGGATTCGCGCGCGCTGGCAGCTCGTGCAAGGCGATCATCGAGTCGAGCCCATAAGCCGGGCCCACCACGCCGAACACGAGCATGAATTTCCAGGAAGCTTGGCTGCGCATCACACGTCTCCGTGCTTCGACTATCCACCTCTGCGAGCCGCCCCGCTATCGGACGTTTAGGGGGGTGGACGTAGGACGATGGCGCAAGCACCGCCCCACGCCCGCTTTAGCCGACCGGCGCCACCTTGACAGCCGTCACCTTGAAGCCGGGAATCTTGGCGGTGGCGTCGAGCGCATCGCCGGTGAGCTTGTTGGCGGCCGCTTCCCAGAAAGCGAACGGCAGAAAGACCTGTCCGGGTTGCACCTCGCTGCTCACCGAAGCGCGCGCCTGCACGACGCCGTGACGCGTGGTGAGCGTCATCGCCTGGCCGTCGCGTATGCCGAGCGTCAGCGCGTCGCTCGGGTGGAGCGACGCCAATGCTTGCGGCGCAATGGCGTCGAGCACGCTGGCATGGCGCGTCATGGCACCGGTATGCCAATGCTCGAGCACCCGACCGGTGGTGAGCACGAAGGGGTACTCCGCATCAACCCGCTCAGCCCCCGGTTTGTAGGCGGTTGGCACCAAGGTGGCGCGGCCGTCGAGAGTGGGGAAGCGGTCGATGAAGACGACGCTGTCTCCCGGCGCGTCGTGCCGCAGGGCCGGCGTGACCACGGCGCCCTCGCGCACCAGGCGCGTCCAGGGCACACCGGTCAGCGGCGCCATCACTTGGCGCATCTCTTCGTACACGCGCGCCACCGGTGCCTCGGCGGGAGCGCGCCCGTCGCCGTCTTCGCTACGCCAATAATTCCAGTTGGAACCCAAGCGCCGCGCGATTTGCTCGATGACCCACAAGTCTTGACGCGCGTCGCCGGGCGGATCGAGCGCCGGGCGGCCGACCTGGATAAGTCGGTCGGTGTTGGTGTAGCTGCCCCATTTCTCGGGTTGGGCCGAAGCCGGAAGAATGACGTCGGCGAGGATGGCTGTTTCGGTGGCGAAGATGTCTTGCACTACCAAGTGTTCGAGGCTCGCCAGGGACTGGCGCGCATGGGCGAGATCGGGGTCGCTCATGGCGGGGTTCTCGCCCTCCACAAAGAGGCCGCGGATCCGGCCGTCGGTGACGGCATGCATGATCTCCACCACCGTGAGGCCGGCGCGCGCATCGATCGGCGAGCCCCACAAGGCCTCGAAGTGCGCCCGCACCGAAGCGTCGGAGACGCGCTGGTAATTCGGCAGCATCATCGGGATCAAGCCGGCGTCGCTCGCGCCTTGCACATTGTTCTGCCCGCGCAGCGGGTGCAGGCCGGTGCCAGGCCGCCCGATCTGGCCGGTAAGCAGCGCCAAGGCGATCAAGCCACGCGCGTTGTCGGTGCCGTGGACATGTTGGCTCACTCCCATGCCCCAAAAAATCATCGAAGCCTTGCTCGTTGCGAACGCCCGGGCGACTTCGCGGATCACCGCTGGCTCGATTCCGCAAATCTCGCTCATGCGCTCGGGCGTGGTCTCGGCGACCGCGGCCTTGAGCGCTTCATAGCCATTCACGCGAGCGGCCACGAAGGCGTGGTCCACCAGACCTTCGCCGATCACGACATGCAGCAGGCCATTGAGCAGCGCGACGTCGGTATCTGGGCGAAACCGCAGATGCCACGCTGCGCGCCGCGTCAACGAGGTGTACCGTGGGTCGCAGATCACCAGCTTGGCACCGCGGTCGACGGCATTCTTGATCCAGGTGGCGGCAACCGGGTGGTTCACGGTCGGGTTGGCCCCGATGAGGAATATGAGGTCGGCGTGCGCAACGTCGGCAACCGGGTTGCTGACGGCGCCCGAGCCAATACCCTCCAGGAGTGCTGCGACCGAACTCGCATGGCACAACCGGGTGCAGTGGTCGACATGGCTGCTGCCCATGGCTTGCCGCACGAGTTTCTGGAAAAGATAGGCCTCCTCGTTGCTGCCCTTGGCCGAACCGAAGCCTGCGAGCGCAGAGCCGAAACCGTGACCGGCGCTGTCGCGAATCCGGGCCAGCCCGCCGGCTGCGATGTCGAGCGCCTCTTCCCAACTGGCCTCACGAAAGAGGGCCTCGAGAGGCAATTCGCCGAGCTTGTAGCGCTCGATGTCCTTCGGGTCCTTGGTGGCCGACTCGCGCCTCACGAGTGGCGTCTTCAAGCGCGCGGGATTGTGGATGTAATCGACGCCGTAGCGCCCCTTGACGCACAAACGGCCGTGATTGGCGGGGCCGTCACGCCCGGTCACGAAGTGAATACGCTCTGCGCCGCTCTCACCCGGCCCGACGTGCCAAGTCAACTGGCAGCCCACACCGCAATAGGGGCAGACGGAATCGACCTTGCGGGTGATCTCGGCCAAGCCGGCGCCCCGCGCGGGCATCAAGGCGCCAGTCGGGCAGACTTGAACGCATTCTCCGCAGGCAACGCAACTCGAGCGACCGAGCGGCGCGTCGGCGTCGAAGGTGATGCGAACGTGGGCACCGCGCAAGGCCAGTCCGATGACGTCGTTTCCCTGCACGTCACGGCAGGCACGCAAGCAACGCGTGCATTGAATGCAGGCGTCGAGGTTCACGGCGATGGCGGGGTGCGACGTATCGGATTGGGCGTAGTGCGTGTCGCGCAAAGGCAGCCGACCCCGCGGGACATCGAGTCGCATTGCCCACCCGCTCAGCTCGGACTCATAGGTGTAGCGGTCGGTGGTGCTGCCCGCATCGCTCATGAGCAAATCGAGCACCATCTTGCGCGCAGCCAGGGCACGCGCGCTTTCGGTGAACACCTTCATGCCCGCAGAAGCGGTGCGGCAGCAGGACGCGGCCAGGGTCCGCTCGCCTTCGACTTCGACCATGCAAGCGCGACAGTTGCCCGCCGGCTCGAGCCCCGGCTTGTGACAGAGATGCGGGATGGTG
>JANONH010000117.1:0-3037 GCA_031420735.1 Methylibium sp. | reverse complement strand
TTCCACGACCACAGGTTGAAGTCGAGCATGGTCATGATGCGCGGCGTGCTGCTGCCGGGGTCGATGTCGTAGGCGTTGAGCAGGAACACGTAGTCGCGGTCCACGTCGTCGATGAGCGGGTGTTTGTGGCGCGGGTGCGTGACCCAGAAGCCCATCATGCCCATCGCCATCTGCACCATCTCGTCGGCATGCGGGTGGTACATGAAGGTGCCAGGCCGCTGCGCGACGAACTCGTAGACAAAAGTCTTGCCGGGCTCGATGGGTGGCTGCGTCAGGCCGGTGACGCCGTCCATGCCGCTGGGCAAGCGCTGGCCGTGCCAATGCACGGTCGTGCGTTCGGGCAGGCGGTTGGTGACGAAGATGCGCACGCGGTCGCCCTCCACCACTTCGATGGTCGGGCCGGGCGACTGGCCGTTGTAGCCCCACAGGCGCGCCTTCAAGCCCGGCGCCATCTCGCGCACCACCGGCTCGGCCACCAGGTGAAATTCCTTGACGCCGGCGTTCATGCGCCAGGGCAGGGTCCAGCCGTTGAGCGTGACCACGGGCTTGTACGGACGGCCGCTTTGCGGCACCAGGGGCGCCATCGTGTCGGGGCTCGTTTGCAGCACCGGCTCGGGCAGCGCGGCCAGCGCGACCTTGCTCACCGCTGCAGCCGCTACCGCACCTGCCGCCGCGCCCGATGCGCGCACGAAGTTTCTTCGGTTCATCATGGGACGGTTCTCGTATTAATGAGCAGCCGCCGCGGCGCCACTGGCGCCGCGGTTCGCGGGCATGACCGCGCCGCCGGGCACGGCCGTCGGCGGCCCGAGCAGGGCCACGTCGAGTGCGGCCTCGGCCTGCCAGAAGTCGCGCAGCGCCTCGATGTAGCCGTTGACGCTGGCGATCTGCACGCGCGCATCGGCGAGCAACTCGAACACGCCGATCAACATGCCGTTGTAGCGGGTCTGGTTCTCGGCCGAGATGGCCTTGCGCAGCGGCACGATCTCGTCGCGGTAATGGCGCGCGATGTCGTGCGCCGAGCGGTAGCCCAGGTAGGCCTCGCGCACCTGCGAGCGCGCGTTCACGGCCGACTCGGCGGCACGGTCGACGCTTTGCAGGTAGATCGCCTCGGCCCGCGCCACGCGCGCGCCGCTCCAGTCGAAGAGGGGCAGCTCGAAGCTGATTTCGTAGCCGCGCTGGGTCGGCTCCACGTTCGATGAATTGCGCTCCGCGCCGAGCTCGAGCACGTTGACGAAGCGCGTCGCCTTCGAGAGGCCGAGACTTTTAGCGGTGACCTCGGCGTCCACGCGCGCCGCCTGCAGGTCGAGCCGGCTTTGCATCGCGCGCTGCTCCACATCGGGCCAGTCGCGCACCTCGGCGGGCAGATCGGGCAAGCGCTCGGGCAGCCGGAGCGCGGCCACGCGTGCGCCGTCCAGACCCAGCAGCCGCACCAGCTGCTCGCGCGCCGCGGTCTGCGCCTGCAGCGCCCGCGCGCTGGCCAGCGCGGCGTCGGCGTAGAAGCTCTGCTCGCGTGCCTGGTTGAGCTTGTTCCAGTTGCCCACCTCGGCCATGCGACGCCCGAGCTCGGCGCCGGCCTCGGCGGCCAGCTGCACCTGCTGCATGTAGCGCACGCCCTCGTCGGCCGCGATGGCGGCGTAGTAAGCCATGCGCGTCTGGCTGGCCAGGGCCAGCACGCGCAAGGCGGTCTGGCCCTGCTTGGACTGCAGGCGCCGCTGCTCTATCGGTGCTGCCAGCGGCATGGCGATGAGGCGCGCCAGGTCGAGGTGCAGACCGCGGTCGATTTCGAGTTCGTCGCCGCGCGTGAAGCGGCCAAACGAGAAGCCGGGGTTGGGCAGCCGGCCGGCTCGCACGCGCTCTGCATCGGCGATGCCGAGTTCGGCGAAGTCGGCCTGCAGGCCGCGGTTGTTGAGCAGCGCGACTTGCACCGCGTCGTCGACGCCGAGCGGAGCGACGAGCAGCGCGTCCACGCGCGCGGCGCCCGCTGCGCGCTCGGCGTCCGAGCGCGCCCAGGCCACGTCTTTGCCGATGAGCTTTCGGGTCGTCTCTGCCGTCGGCCCGAAACCGCCGTCGGCACCGAGGCTGGCACAGCCCGTGAGCACCAGCGCGCCGCCGGCTGCGAGCAGCGCGCGCTGCCAACGCAGCGCGGCTTTTTTCGAAGTGACGGGGCTCATTTTGCGTGGCCCTCGTGGCCCGCTGCGCCACCCGGGCCTGGCGCGGCGCGGTCTCCTGCGGCAACGCCCTCGCGCTCTGCCGTGCCGTGGCCTGCGTGGCTGCCGCGGCCGGCCGCGGCAGCCGGCGCGTTCGTGCCGGTCGCAGCAGGTGCAGCCTCACCGTGAGCATTGCCGTGCCCCGCGCCGCTCTGCGCTGCGGCATCGTTTGCGGCACGCCAAGGCATGAGCTTTTGTTCGGTGAAACCGCCGTAGGTCTTGAACGGCGAGCGGTAGACCAGCGGCGGCGCGGCTGCATCGGCCTGTGCCGACGCGGCCTGTGCCGAAGCCAGCAGCACGCCGACGACCATTGCGTCGAGCCGGCGCGACGCCGTGCGATTGGGAAATGACATGTGATGACCTCGCTGCTTGACCGTGGGCGCCGCTCGCGCCGCAAGTGGGCGGCGAAAGCGACGAAGGCCTCGCGGGCGGCGCTGATGAGCCGACGAACCGCCGGCACGCACGCGCCCGCTCGGGGCGTCAGGCGAGCAAACGGCGGGGTGGTCGGTCGAGCCCGCCGATGCACAGGCGCAGCGGCGCCAGCAGCTTTGCTTCGGGGCGGGCGTCGGCGAGTTCGGGCGATGCCGGCAACGAAGCCACCGACGCTGACATGCCGGCGGCGACGCAGCACGCGCCGCAGACACTGCTGCAGCTCGGCTTGTCGGGGGCCGCGGGGAAGCCGCCGTCGTGCGACGGATCGCCATGCCCCATGGCCTCGTATCCGTGCGCGTTTGCGTGCCCGTGCTCGTGCTCGTGGTCGTGCACGCTCTCATGCTCGTGCTCATGAACCGCAGCACTTTCGGGCATGACCCCGGCCGCGTGATGCGGCG
>JANONH010000116.1:0-8368 GCA_031420735.1 Methylibium sp. | reverse complement strand
TGCTTCATGCCCAGGCTGATGCGGCGCTTGTCTTCGTCGATCTCGAGCACCATGACTTCGACCTCTTCGCCGAGCGTCACGAGCTTGGAGGGGGCGACGTTCTTGTTGGTCCAGTCCATCTCAGAAACGTGCACCAGGCCTTCGATGCCGGGTTCGATCTCGACGAATGCGCCGTAGTCGGCGATGTTGGTGATCTTGCCGAACAAGCGCGTGCTCTGCGGGTAGCGGCGCGAAACGCCGACCCAGGGGTCGTCGCCCATTTGCTTCAGGCCGAGCGAGACGCGGTTCTTTTCGGCGTCGAACTTCAGGACCTTGGCGGTGAGCTCTTGCCCGACCTGCACCACTTCGCTCGGATGGCGCACGCGCCTCCAGGCCATGTCGGTGATGTGCAGCAGGCCATCGATGCCGCCCAAGTCGACAAAGGCGCCGTACTCGGTGATGTTCTTGACCACGCCATTGACAAAGGCGCCTTCGCGCAGCGTGGACAGCAGTTTGGAGCGCTCTTCACCCATCGAGGCTTCGACGACGGCGCGGCGCGACAACACGACGTTGTTGCGCTTGCGGTCGAGCTTGATGACCTTGAACTCCATGGTCTTGCCTTCGAACGGCGACATGTCCTTCACCGGCCGCGTGTCCAGCAGCGAGCCCGGCAGGAAGGCACGGATGCCGTTGACGAGCACGGTGAGCCCGCCTTTGACCTTGCCGTTGACGGTGCCGGTGACGAAGTCGCCGGATTCGAGCGAGGTCTCGAGCGACATCCAGGACGCCAGGCGCTTGGCCTTGTCGCGCGACAGGATGGTGTCGCCGTAGCCGTTCTCGATGGCGTCGATGGCCACGGAGACGAAGTCGCCCACTTCGACCTCGAGTTCGCCGTGGTCGTTTTTGAATTCTTCGATGGCGACGTAGGCTTCGCTCTTGAGGCCGGCATTGACGACCACGAAGCTGTGTTCGATGCGCACCACTTCGGCGGAAATCACTTCGCCCGCGCGCATGTCCGAGCGCTTGAGCGACTCTTCAAACAGGGCGGCGAACGATTCCATGCCTTGCGACGAGGCGACTGCTGTTTCACTCATGGGGTTTTCCTGGGCCGACGTGGCGGCGATTGCCACTTGCGTGGCGGGTTAGGTGTCAAAAATCCGTCGCTCTGGCGTGCGTTGCGAAAGGACGCGAGACGCTACCGAGGTAAAGCGACGGGCGAAACGGGCGCCGCCCGACTTGCGTCGAACGGCCCCACCGCTTGCCACCAATCCAGCACCTGCTCGACCGAAGCATCGATCGAGAGTGCCGAGTTGTCCAGCAAGCGGGCCCCTGGCGCCGGCTTCAAGGGCGCAATGCTGCGGTTTTGGTCCCGGGCGTCGCGCACTTGTAGGTCCAAGCGAAGGCGGTCGATGTTAGTGGAAATGCCTTTGGAGATCAATTGCCTGTGCCGGCGCTCGGCCCGGGTCGCCGCACTCGCGGTCAAGAAGACCTTGAGCGCCGCCTCGGGGAAAACCACGCTGCCCATGTCGCGGCCGTCGGCCACCAGGCCCGGCAGGCGCCGAAACCCCAATTGCAGCTCCAGCAGGGCCTGGCGCACGGCCGGCAGGGCGGCAATCTCGGAGGCGGCATTGCCCACGCGCTCTTCGCGCAGGGCGTCGGTGACGTCCTCGCCGCCCAGCACCACGCGCTGGTTCACGAAGCGCAGCGGCAGCGCGCGCGCCAGAGCGGCCACGCCGGCTTCGTCGCGCATGTTCACACCAGCGCGCAGGGCGGCCAGGGCGCTGGCGCGGTAGAGGGCGCCCGAGTCGAGGTGGTGCAAGCCCAGGCGCTCGGCCAGCATGCTGCCGAGCGTGCCCATGCCCGAGGCGGTCGGGCCATCGACGGTGAGCACCGGAATGCGCCCGGGCGCGGCTTCGGCCAGGTCGAACAGGGCTTCGAAGTAAGCGGGGAAGGTCTTGCCGACACAGCGCGGGTCGAGCACGCGCACGGCGACGCCCGCGCCGCCGGCCAGGGGATTGAAGGCGGCGAGCGAGGCGCACATGGCCATGCGGTGGTCGTCGTAGGTGTGCACGGCGGCGGCCTGCCAGGCGCTTGGCGGCACGATTTCGATGAAGTCGGGCCCTTCTTGCACCGAGGCGCCGAACTTGCGCAGCTCGGTGGCCATGGCCGCGATGCGGTCGGTTTCCTTGACGCGCCAACTGGCGATATTGGTCAGGCGCGAGCGGCCATCGGCGTAGAGCGCCATCACGGCCAGGGTCATGGCCGCATCGGGGATGTGGTTGCAGTCGAGCGTGATGGCCCTGAGCGGCCAGGCCCCGCGCCGCACGAGCACGGCATTGGGCTCGAGTGTGATGTCGGCCCCCATCGCGCGCGCCGCTTCCACGAAACGGATGTCGCCCTGGATGGACGCGCTGCCCACGCCGACGATGCGCAGCGGGGCGTCGATGGCAGCCAAGGCCCCGGCCGCGATGAAGTAGGAGGCAGAGGAGGCGTCGCCCTCGACGTACACATCGCCGGGCGAGCGGTAGACGCTGCCTTTCGGGATGGTGAAGCGCTGCCAGCCATCGCGCCGCACTGCGATGCCAAAGCGCGCCAGCAGCGCCAGCGTGATCTCGATGTAGGGCTTGGAGATGAGCTCGCCCTGCACCTCGATGCTCAGCTCGTGCTCGGCGGCCACCAGGGGCAGCGCCATCAGCAGCGCGGTCAAGAACTGGCTGGAGACGTCGCCGCGGACCCTGATCGGCGCCGACAGTTGCAGTGCCGAGGGGCCCGTGAGCCGCAGCGGCGGAAAGCCCTCGACTCCCAGGCAGGCGATCTCGCAGCCGAGCGGGCGCAAGGCCTCGACCAGGTCGGCGATCGGCCGCTCGTGCATGCGCGCCACGCCAGCGAGCCGGAAGTCGCCGCCCTGCGTGGCCACCAGCAAGGCCAGCGCGGCGGTGAGCGGGCGCATCGCGGTGCCGGCATTGCCGAGGAAGAGGCTCGCCTCGTGCACGGCCAGTTGGCCGCCCAGGCCGGTGACGGCCAGCGCGTCGCCGTCGTCCTGCACCTTGCAGCCCAGGGCGCGCAGCGCGTCGAGCATGACGCGTGTGTCGTCGGAGTCGAGCAGATCGTGCACGCGGGTGCGGCCGGCGCTCAAGCCCGCAAGCAGCAGCACGCGGTTCGAAATGCTCTTGGAGCCGGGCAGGCGGACCGCGCCCCGCACGGCGACGAGCGGGGGAATGTCGAGGAAGGCGGGCGCCGTCACGTCGTCGCGACCCATCGGTGAAGCCAGCAGCAAGGCGCTAGCGCGAACTGCCGGACTTGCCGCTGGTCATTTGCCAGCTCGCGCGCATCTGCGAGGCGTTCTTGATGAGGTCTTCGAGGGCTTCGCCGTTGCCGAGTTTCATGACGTGCTCGAGGGCGTCGAGGGTGTGGCGAAAGCGCTGCGACTGCTTGAGGATCTCTTCGCGGTTGCTCATGAGCACGTCGCGCCACAGGACCGGGTCGCTGGCGGCGATGCGGGTGAAATCGCGAAAGCCGGGGCCGGCGAGCGAAAGGAAGTCGCGCCCGGCGGGCTGCTTGGCGACCGAGGAGAAGTAAGCGAACGCCAGCAGGTGCGGCAGGTGGCTCACGGCGGCGAAGGCCGCGTCGTGGTTCTCGGCGCTCATCTTGAGCACGTTGGCGCCAATCGCCGCCCAGACGTCGGTGGCCTTTTGCACCAGCGCCGGGTCGGTTTGCGTCATCGGCGTGAGGATCACTTGCCGCCCGGCGTAGAGCTGGCCGTCGGCGTTGTCGATGCCAGCCACTTCCTTGCCCGCAATGGGGTGGGCCGGCACGAAGCAGCCGACCTTGTCTTTGAGCACGCGGCGGGCGGCGTCGATGACGTCTCGCTTGGTGCTGCCGACGTCCATGATGAGCATGCCCGGCTCGACCAGATGGCGGATCGCCTTGAGCGTGGCTTCGGTGGCCGACACCGGCACCGCCAGCAGCACCAGGTCGGAGCCCGACACGGCGAGCAATGCGGATTCGGCGGCGATGTCGATCACGCCGAGCTTCTTGGCCTTGTCGGTGGTGGAGGGGGATTTGCTGTAGCCGACCACCTGCTTGACGAGGCCGGCGCGCTTGAGCGCCAGTGCGAACGAGCCGCCCATCAGGCCGCAGCCGATCACGCCGAGTTGATTGAACATGGGTGGCACGGCTGCTACTAGTGAACGTCGAGGGGGTAGCTGCCGAGCAGCTTGAAGAACGAGCATGCGGCGCGCAGCCGGCTTAGCGCTGCCGCCAGCTTCGGGTCTTCGGGGTGACCCTTGAGGTCGATGTAGAAGTAGTACTCCCATTGGTCGGCGCTGCGCGCGGGGCGCGACTCGAAGCGCGTCATCGAGACGCCATGCTCCTTGAGCGGCACCAGCATGTCGTGCACGGCACCCGGCCGGTTGGCCACCGACACCACGAGGCTGGTGCAGTCGTGGCCCGAAGCCTTGGGCTGGGGGTGGCGGTCCGGGTGGGTCACGATGACGAAGCGCGTGCGGTTGTGCGGGTCGTCCTGGATGGCCGGGGCCACCACGTGCAGGCCGTACTCGCTGGCGGCGCGCTCGCTCGCCACGCCGGCGAGCGCTTTGTCGAGCGAGGCGAGCCGGGCGCCTTCGGCATTGCTCGCCACCGGCCGGCGCTCGACATCGGGCAGGTGGTAGCTCAGCCAGCCGTGGCACTGCGCCAGCGCCTGGGGGTGGGCGCACACCGCCTCGATGCCAACCAGGCCGTTGTCCAGGCGCAGCAGGTTGTGGCGCACGAAAAGGCTGGTCTCACCGATGAGGAAGAGGGGCGTGGTGAGCAGCAGGTCCAGTGAGCGGGCGACGACGCCTTCGGTGGAATTTTCGACCGGCACGACGCCGAAATCGGCCGCACCCGCGGTGGTGCTGCGAAACACTTCGTCGATGCTCGCGCACTGCACGCGCACGATCGAGGAGCCAAAGTACCCGAGCGCCGCCAACTCGCTGAAGGTGCCGGCGGGCCCGAGGTAGGCCACCCGCGTGGGCGTCTCGAGCGCGCGACATGCGGACATGACCTCGCGCCAGATCGGCGCCACGCTCTGCATTTGCAACGGGCCGGGGTTGGCCGCTTTAAGGCCGTCGATGACCTGCGCTTCGCGCTCGGGGCGAAACACCACCGTGCCTTCGCGCTTCTTGATCCCGCCAACCTCTTGGGCGAGCGCGGCACGGCGGTTGAGAAGTGCGAGCAGTTCGAGGTCGACCGAGTCGATGCGGGCGCGCAGCGCCAGCAGGGCGGGATCGATCGGGTTGGGGGAAGCCGCGGAGTCAGCCATGACGTGCGGCAAATTCTCGCATGTGGCTCGTGAGCGCCTGCACGCCCTCGAGCGGCATGGCGTTGTAGATTGAAGCGCGCAGGCCGCCCACGCTCTTGTGTCCCCTCAGCTGCAATAGCGCGCGTCGGTGGCTCATTCCATCACGCCCATGCCGGCCGCGCGGCCGGTGGCGTCGTGCCAGTCGAGCATCTCCGCGGCGGCACGCGCCAGCACCGGCTCGGGCAAGGCTGCCGGACCGGCGGAAAAGTTATAAGGGCGTTTCACGCGAAAGGGCAGGGCTTGCAGGGTCGAGGGCGTGCTGCCCGCGTGCTCGCACGGCTCACGGCTTGGGGCTCAGGGCTTGGTTGGCACCGGGGCCGAGCCGGCGCTTCGCGGCGGTGGCGCCTGTTTTGGCTGCACCGCGCTCGAAGCTGCCTTGCCGCTCGGTCGCGACGCGGCACCAGGAGCGGAGCCCGCCGTTGAATCCTCGAACGCCTTGACGATGCTGGCTTCAAGAGTCTTGAGCTTGGCGTCGATGGCGGGGCGCGCGTCGGCAACAAGCTTCTTGACCAAGTCGTTCTGCAAGTCGGAACCGATCTGCTGGTACTTCTTGTTCACCGGCGACTCGAGCCAGGTCAGCATCTGCCGCAGTTCGTCTTCGCTGAACTTTTCCTCGAACGCGGCGCCCAGGGTGGCGGGCATGATCTTGATGGCGCGGTCGCGCACCAGTGGCACGGCTTCTTCGACGTACTTGCGCACATCGGCCTCGATCTTCTTGCCGACGGCTTCGCGCTTTTCTGGGGCCACCCGCGTTTGCAGCGCAGCAGCGACCTGCTGCACCAGGCGCTGCGCCGGCTCTTCGGCGAGGTTGCGGGCGAGACGCTCGATGGCCGGCTGCTGCTGGGCGAGCAGCCGCACGACGAGCTCCTTCTTGGCCGGCGAAGTCGGGTAGGCGGGCGCCGAAGCCGCGGCCGTGACCTGGGCCTCGGCCGACAGTACGGCCGCCAGGCCAAGACCCAGTGCCAGGGCACGGGTGGCGCGAAATGTGCGGTTCATGGCTGCTCCTCAGGCGAAGGTTCTTGGCCCGGCGCACCGTTACCGGCAGCCGACTCAGGCAGGTCGATGGCGTCGGCGGCGTCGTTCTCGACGATGCGCTGCAGGCCGCTCAGTTGCGAGCCGTCGTCCAGGGCGATCAGGGTCACGCCTTGCGTGGCCCTGCCAAGCTCGCGGATTTCGCTCACGCGCGTGCGAACGACCACGCCGCGGTCGGTGATGAGCATGATCTCGTCGGCCGCGCGCACCAGGGTGGCGGCGACCACCTTGCCGTTGCGCTCAGTCTGCTGGATCGCAATCATGCCTTTGGTGCCGCGGCCGTGGCGCGTGTATTCGGTAATGGAAGTGCGCTTGCCGTAGCCGTTGACGGTGGCGGTGAGCACGCTCTGCGATTCGTCTTCTGCCACCAGCATGGCAATCACGCTCTGGCTTTCGTCGAGCATCATGCCGCGCACGCCGCGCGCGTTGCGCCCCATCGGGCGCACGTCGTTTTCATCGAAGCGCACCGCCTTGCCGCCGTCGGAAAACAGCATGACGTCGTGGTGCCCGTCGGTGAGCGCGGCGCCGATGAGGTGGTCGCCCGGGTCGAGGTCGACCGCGATGATGCCGGCCTTGCGTGGGTTGTTGAATTCGTCGAGCGCGGTCTTCTTCACCGTGCCCAGGGCCGTGCCCATGAAGATGTAGTGGTCGGCCGGGAAGGTGCGGAACTCACCCGTGAGCGGCAACACGACCGTGATTTTTTCGCCGGCCTGCAGCGGAAACATGTTGACGATGGGTTTGCCGCGCGCGTTGCGCGAGCCCTGCGGAACTTCCCAGACCTTGAGCCAGTAGACCCGGCCGCGGTCTGAAAAACACAGCATCCAGTCGTGGGTATTGGCAATGAAGAGCTGGTCGATCCAGTCGTCTTCCTTGGTCTGAGTGGCCTGCTTGCCGCGCCCGCCGCGGCGCTGGGCGCGGTATTCGGCCAGCGGCTGGCTCTTCACGTAACCCGTGTGCGAGAGCGTCACGACCATGTCGGTGGGCGTGATGAGGTCTTCGGTGCCCAGTTCCTGCGCGTTGTGCTCGACCACGCTTCGGCGTGCGCCGAGTTTGGTCTGGCCGAATTCCTGGCGCAGCGAGGCCAGCTCCTCGCCGATGATGGTGGCCACGCGGTCGGGCTTGGAGAGGATGTCGAGCAGGTCGGCGATGAGCGCCATCACCTCTTTGTATTCGCCGATGATCTTGTCTTGCTCGAGCCCGGTGAGGCGCTGCAGACGCATCTGCAGAATTTCCTGGGCCTGGTCGTCCGAGAGCCGGTAGAGGCCGCCTTCTTGCATGCCGTAGTGCAGCGGCAGGCCCTCGGGTCGGTAGGCGCTGCGGCCGCCCGGCGTGTCGGCCTCGGCGCGAACGAGCATCTCGCGCACGAGAGAAGAGTCCCAACTGCGCTCCATGAGGCCCTGTTTGGCCACCGGCGGTGTGGGCGAAGTCTTGATGATCTCGATGAATTCGTCGATGTTGGCCAGCGCCACCGCCAGCCCTTCGAGCACATGGCCGCGTTCGCGCGCTTTTTTCATTTCGAACACGGTGCGCCGCGTCACCACCTCGCGGCGGTGGTCGAGGAAGACCTCCACCAACTGCAGCAGATTGCAAAGCCGCGGCTGCCCGTCGATGAGCGCCACCATATTGATGCCGAAGCTGTCCTGGAGCTGCGTCTGTTTGTAGAGGTTGTTGAGCACCACTTCAGGCACTTCGCCGCGCTTCAACTCGATCACCACGCGCATGCCCGATTTGTCGGACTCGTCCTGGATGTGGCTGATGCCTTCGATCTTTTTCTCGTGCACCAGCTCGGCCATGCGCTCGAGCAGCGTCTTCTTGTTCACCTGGTAGGGAATCTCGTCGACGATGATCGACTGGCGCTGGCCCTTGTCGATGTCTTCAAAATGGCACTTGGCCCGCATCAACACCTTGCCGCGGCCGGTGCGGTAGCCCTCGCGCACGCCCGAGAGTCCGTAGATGATGCCGGCGGTGGGGAAATCGGGTGCCGGGATGATCTCCATCAGCTCGTCGATCGTGGCC
>JANONH010000115.1:0-15091 GCA_031420735.1 Methylibium sp. | reverse complement strand
CGCTTGCTCAACGCCGACCCCGCCATCCACGGCATCCTGGTGCAACTGCCGCTGCCGCCGCAAATCGATGCGTTCAAGGTGATCGAGACGATCGCCGCCGACAAGGACGTCGACGGTTTCCACGTCGCCAGCGCCGGCACGCTGATGACCGGCCAGCCCGGCTTTCGCCCCTGCACGCCCTACGGCTGCATGAAGATGCTCGAAGCGATCGGCTGCGAGCCGCGCGGCAAGCACGCGGTGGTGCTCGGGCGCAGCAACATCGTCGGCAAGCCCATGGCGCTGATGCTGCTGCAGGCCCATGCCACGGTGACGGTCTGCCATAGCGCAACGCCCGACCTTGCCCGCCACACGCTGCAGGCCGACATCGTGGTGGCCGCCGTCGGCAAGCGCAATGTGCTCACCGCCGACATGGTCAAGCCCGGTGCGGTCGTCATCGACGTTGGCATGAACCGCGACGAGCACGGCAAACTGTGCGGCGACGTCGACTTCGCCGGCGTGCGCGCGGTCGCCGGCTGGATCACGCCGGTGCCCGGCGGCGTCGGGCCCATGACGATCACCATGCTGCTGATGAACACGGTCGAGTCCGCCGAGCGGTCGGCGCAATGACGCCCATAAGCAGCCTTGGCGCCACGGCAGCGACAAATAAGCCATGATTCGTCGAGCCGTTGGCTGCTTTTTCGATGTGTCAACAACAACGCCATGACGACTCCCAACCCCCTGCTCGACACCGCCAGCCTGCCACGCTTCGACGTCATCGCCCCGGCGCACGTCGCCCCGGCGCTCGACCTGCTGCTGGCGCAGGCCGACGCGGCGCTCGAGCGGGCCGTCGGTCCCGAGGTGGCGGCCGACTACGACGCACTGTCCGCCGTGCTCGATGTCGTCACCGAGCGCCTTGGCCGCGCCTGGGGCGCCGTGAGCCACCTCAATGCGGTGGCCGACTCGCCCGAGTTGCGCGCGGCCTACACCGAGGCCCTGCCCCGCGTCACCGAGTTCTACACGCGGCTCGGTGCCGACGAGCGGCTCTACGCCAAGTACAAGGCGATCGCCGGTAACCCGGGCGCGCAGTCTTTGCGCCCCGCACGCCGTCAGGCGCTGGCCAATGCGATGCGCGACTTCGTACTTTCGGGCGCCGAACTCCAGGGCAGCGCCAAGCAACGCTACAGCGAGATCCAGGCGCGCCAGGCCGAGTTGGCGCAAGCCTTCTCCGAGCACGTGCTCGACGCCACCGACCAGTGGTCGCTCACCGTGAACCCGGACCAACTGCTCGGGGTGCCCGAGGACGTGCTGGCCGCCACCCGAGTGGCCGCCGAGGCTGACGGCCAGGGCGGGCATCGGCTCAGCCTGCACATGCCGACCTACCTGCCGGTCATGCAGTACGCCGAGAATCGCGAGCTGCGCGAGCGCCTCTACCGCGCTTACGTCACGCGCGCAAGCGAACTCGGGCCCGCCGAGCGCGACAACAGCGCTGCGATGGGCGAGATCCTGCGCCTGCGTTTCGAAGAAGCGCGCCTGCTCGGCTATGCCGACTTTGCCGAACTCTCGCTGGTTCCCAAGATGGCCAATTCGCCCGAAGAAGTGCAAGCTTTCCTGGCCGACCTTGCGCGCCGTGCGCGCCCACACGCCGAGCGCGACCTGAGCGAGCTGCGCGAGTTCGCGCAGACGGCGCTCGGCCCGCCCGCGCTCGAGGCCTGGGACATCGCCTTTGCCTCCGAGCGGCTCAAGGAAGCGCGCTATGCCTTCAGCGACACCGAGGTGAAACAGTATTTCACCGAGCCCAAGGTGCTGGAGGGCCTGTTCAAGATCATCGAGACCTTGTTCGAAGTGGCGATCCGACCGGACAGCGCGCCGGTCTGGAACGAGCACGTTCGCTTCTACCGCATCGAACGCCAGGACGCCGTGCGCCCCGACGCACCGCCGCAGTTGGTGGGGCAGTTCTACCTCGACCTCTACGCGCGTTCGGGCAAGCGCCCAGGCGCCTGGATGGACGACGTGCGCGGCCGCTGGGCGCGCCCGGAAGGCATGCTGCAAACGCCGGTGGCACAGCTCGTGTGCAACTTCGCCGCGCCCGGTGCAAAGCGGCCCGCGCTGCTCTCGCACGACGACGTGACCACGCTGTTTCATGAGTTCGGCCACGGACTGCATCACATGCTCACCCAGGTCGACGAAATCGGCGTCGCCGGCATTTCGGGCGTGGAGTGGGACGCGGTGGAACTGCCCAGCCAATTCATGGAGAACTTCTGCTGGGAATGGGATGTGATCAGGCACATGACTGCCCACGTCGACACCGGCGAGCCCCTGCCGCGCGCCTTGTTCGACAAGATGGTGGCAGCCAAGAACTTCCAGAGTGGGATGCAAACCCTGCGCCAGGTGGAATTTTCTCTCTTCGACATGCGCATCCATGCTGCCACCGAGGCAGCCAGCGCCGAGTGGGTGGCCGAACAGTTGCGGGCCGTGCGCTCGCAGGTCGCCGTGCTCGAGCCGCCCGGCTTCAACCGCTTTCAGCACAGCTTCTCGCACATCTTCGCGGGCGGCTATGCGGCCGGCTATTACAGCTACAAGTGGGCCGAGGTCTTGAGCGCCGACGCCTATGCCGCCTTTGAAGAAGAGGGGGTCTTCAACCCCGCCGTGGGCCGCCGCTATCGGCAAGCCATCCTTGAAACCGGAGGCAGCCGCCCGGCGATCGAGAACTTCAAGGCGTTTCGGGGTCGCGAGCCGAGCATCGACGCGCTTTTGCGTCACCAAGGCATGGCAGAGTGAGCGCCGCGCGCCCCGGCGTGCGCGCGGCTGCAAGTTTTCCGGCCGCCGAGGCTCTAAGATCGCTGTAAGCAAAACGGCGCGCCTCGCTCGTGCTCCTGCCGCTGGATCGGCGGGCGTGCTTCCGTGCAAAGTCAGGGGTTAGGAGCCGCCCTTGCGTTCTCGAGGGGAAATCGCATGAACCACCGACTCGTCAACCCGCTACTCCTGGCCCTGCTCACCGGCCTTGCCGTGACGGCGGCCCAGGCGCAATACAAGGTGGTCGGGCCCGATGGCCGCATCACCTACACCGACCGCCCGGCCACGGCCAGCGGCTCAAAAATCGAGCCGATGCGCAGCACCGCGCCAGCCCCGGCGGGCGCCGGCCTGCCCTATGCGCTGCGCACGGTGGCCGAGCGCTACCCGGTGACCCTCTACAGCGCGGCCAACTGTTCGGCCTGCGAATCCGGCCGCAGCCTGCTGCGCGAGCGCGGTGTCCCCTACGTCGAAAAGTCGGTGGCCACCGAGGCCGACTTGAATGCTCTTAAACGCCTGGAGTCGAGCGGGGAAGTGCCGGTCCTGCGCATCGGCAACCAGCAATTGCGCGGCTTCTCGCAAGCCGAATGGCGCGGCTACCTCGACGCCGCCGGCTACCCCAAGCAGTCGTTGCTGCCTGCCGGCTACGCAGGCTGGGATGCCACGCCCTTGACACCGCGCGAAACGCCAACCAGCCGTCAAGCCAACACGCCGCCACCCGTGGCCGATCTCGACGCCGCGCTGCCGCCCGCCCTCGAGTCGGCGCCCAACGGCATCCGCTTCTAGGAGCCTGTCGGGCTTCGGGTCGGGCCAGCGCCAGCACGCGGGCCCTCAGAACACGATCGTCTTCACGCCCTCGGGTGTGCCCAGCAGACACAGGCTCGCCTTGTGGCGGGCAAACACCCCCACCGTCACCACGCCGGGCCATTGGTTGACCTCGCACTCGAACGCGAGCGGGTCGTCGATGGCAAGGCCCCGCACGTCGAGGATGATTTGCCCGTTGTCGGTGACCACGCCGGCTCGCACCTGCGCCGTGCCGCCAAGCGCTGCGAAGCGTCGCGCGATTTGGCGCGCAGCCATCGGCACCACCTCCACCGGCAGCGCAAAGCGGCCCAGGCGGCTCACGAGCTTGGACGCGTCGGCGATGCACACGAAGCGCTCGGCCAAGTCGGCCACGATCTTCTCGCGCGTGAGGGCGCCGCCGCCCCCCTTGATCATGAAACCCTGCGCGTCGATCTCGTCGGCGCCATCGACATAGAGCGGCAGCGACTCCACCTCGCCGGCACCTAGCACCCGTATGCCGTGGGCGCGCAAGCGCTCGGTGCTGGCCTCGGAGCTGGAGACCGCGCCTTCGATTCGCATGCCACTCGCAGCCAGGGCGTCGATGAAACAGTTGACGGTCGAGCCGGTGCCCACACCGAGCAGGCCGCCCGGCACCACATGCACGAGCGCAGCGCGCCCGACCAGCCGTTTGAGTTCGTCTTGGTTCATGCGTGGGGCACCGGTCGGCAAGGGCGATTCATCAACGGTGTCGATTATCCGAAAGTCCGGGGCCGAGCAGGGTGTCGGTGAAAATCCAGCGCATGCCCCTGGTCCCCTACCCGTTCGCCCGCTCCTTGCTCTTCAGCCTCAATGCGGAGCATGCACACGAGTTGACGCTCGCCACTCTCGCACGGCTTCAAAACACGCCGCTGCAATGCTTGTGGCAGCAGGCGCGGGTGGAAGATCCCGTCACGCTCGCCGGCCTGCGATTTCCAAACCGTGTGGGCTTGGCGGCGGGGCTGGACAAGAACGGCCGCTGCATCGACGGCTTTGGCGCGATGGGCTTCGGCTTCATCGAGGTCGGCACCGTCACGCCCAAGCCGCAGCCGGGCAACCCCAAGCCGCGCATGTTTCGCCTGCAGGAAGCCGGGGCGCTCATCAACCGGCTGGGCTTCAACAACGACGGCCTGGCCGCCTTTCTTCGCAATGTGAGGCGGGCGCACTTTCGCGCCGCCGGCGGCATCCTCGGGCTCAACATCGGCAAGAACGCCGCCACGCCGATCGAGCAGGCTGCAGACGATTACCTGCTGTGCCTCGACGGCGTTTACAGCGAGGCCGATTACGTTTGCATCAACATTTCGAGCCCCAACACGCAGGGCCTGCGCAGCCTGCAGGGCGACGGCGCGCTCGATGCCCTGCTCGCGGTGCTGCAAGAGCGGCGCGAGCAACTGGCCCTGCGCCACGCCAGGCGCGTGCCGCTGTTCGTAAAAATCGCCCCCGACCTCGACGGCGCCCAGGTCGCCGTGCTCGCCGCCACCCTGGCTCGAAGCGGCATCGACGGCGTGGTCGCCACCAACACCACCCTGGCAAGAGATGCGGTGCTCGGCATGCCGCATGCGAGCGAGGCGGGCGGTCTGAGTGGTCGGCCGCTGCGGCAGGCGAGCGAGCGCATCGTTGCGCAATTGCGCGCCCTGCTTGGCACGGCGTTCCCGATCGTCGGCGTGGGCGGCGTAATGAGCGCCGCCGACGCGCGGGCCAAGCGCCAAGCGGGTGCCGACCTGGTGCAGGTCTACACCGGGCTCGTCTACCGCGGCCCCGAACTGGTGGGGGAAGCGGCTCGCGCCTTGCGCGATTGTTGAGCGCCAGCGCCCGCCTCGCGCGACTTTTCGATTCGACCGCCGCCGCCGCCCGCCCAGCGCCGCGACCGACCGCCGCCCCGCCTCACCGCGCTTGCGCCGCCGCAGGGTCCAAGGCGGCATGCCGCGCCGCTTCGCCGCGTGCGTCGAGAAGTTCGAGCACCGCATGCGCCATGCGCTTGGCCGCCCCGCGGTGCGCCGCGGCGAACTCCCGGGCACGCGCACTCATGACCGCCTGCGTGGCGGGATCGGCGGCCAGCGCCAGCGCCAAGGCCACGCCCTGCTCCATGCCGCCGACGCGCGCGCTGGCGCCCGCGGCCAGCGACAGCTCGGCGGCGTCGGCAAAATTGAAGGTGTGAGGCCCCATGACCAGCGGGCAGGCGCAGGCCGCCGCCTCGATGAGGTTGTGGCCGC
The DNA here is from genome assembly GCA_031420735.1 of Methylibium sp. Lineage (GTDB taxonomy): Bacteria > Pseudomonadota > Gammaproteobacteria > Burkholderiales > Burkholderiaceae_C > Methylibium. The sequence continues at coordinate 9,290 of JANONH010000115.1, read as the reverse complement.
CGAGCGGCTCGAAGCTGCCACCGAGCAGGGCCACACGCGCCGCGGCGTAGTACGCCGGCATCTCGCCCATGGAATCGCCGAGCCACACGTCGGCCTCGCAGGCAGCGGCATCGGGCAGGCCCGCGGGCCACTGACTGCGCCGCGACAGCGTGAAGCCGGCACGTTCGACTGCGACGGCGACCTCGTCGAAACGCTGCGGATGGCGCGGCACCAGCCAGAGCCGCGGGCGCGTCGAGAGCGGCAGCGCGCGGGCCCAAGCGGCGAGCAACGCCTGTTCTTCGCCCTCGCGCATGACGGCGCCGAGCACGACGGCGCGCACGCCCGCATGGGCCCACGCGGCGCCGCGTGCGAGCAATGCCGCATCGGGCGTGACGTCGAATTTGAGGTTGCCCATCACGCTCACGGCGGGGGCGCCCAAGGAGCGCAGTCGCCCGGCGTCGGCCTCGGACTGCGCCAGCACGCCGTCGAGCGCGGCCACCGCGGGCCTAAGCAGCGCGCCAAGCCGCAGGCCGCGGCGGCGGCTCTTCTCGCTCAAGCGGGCGTTGGCCAGCAACAGCGGCACGCCGTGCGCCTTGGCCAGCGGCAGCAGATTGGGCCAAACCTCGGTCTCCATGAGCACACCCAGTGCCGGCCGCCAGTGGTCGAGAAAGGCGCTCACGGCGCCCGGCGTGTCGTAGGGCAACCAGGCTTGCGCGTCGTGCTCGCGCAGCAGCGCGCCACCGGCCTCGCGGCCGGTGGCCGTGCCGTGGGTCAGCAGCAGACGCAGCCCGGGGCGCAAGCTACGCAGCGCGTCGATCAAGGCGGCGGCCGCATGCGTCTCGCCGAGCGACACCGCATGGATCCACAACGCACCGGCGGTGGCCGCACCGCGGTAGCGCCCGAAGCGCTCACCCAGGGCGTGGCGGTACAGCGGTTCGGACCTGCCGCGCCACCACAGCCGCGCGCAGTAGGCGGGCGCCAGCGCTCTGAGAAGGGCTGAGTAGAGCGCGGCGTGCAGCGTGCGGGGTACCGGGGCGGCGCTCACGCCACGCGCTCCCAGGCGTCGAGCACGGCGGCGAGTCGGGGCGCCATGCCATCCTGGCTTTGCAGCACCGCCGTCTTCGGCTCCCAGTAGGCCGCCGCGCGCCAGGCCTTGTCTTCGAGGAAAAGCTGCACCGTGCTTCGGCCCAGCGTGGCGGCCAAGTGCGTGAGGCCGGTGTCCAGGCCGATAGCGCCGCGCAAGCCCTGCATGACGACGGCCAGCCGGTCCAGCGGCAGGCGCGGCAAGACGCCAGCGTCGGCGCCGATGGCGCGCGCGATGTGCTCGGCGCGCACGCGCTCCTCGGCGCTGCCCCAAGGCAGAAGCGGACGCAAGCCTCGCTCCACCAGCGCCTTGCCGATCGCCACCCAGAACTCGCTGCCCAGCCGCTTGACTGCCTTGGCCGAGCCATGCACCAGCAACACGCCGCGCGGGTCGGCCCACGCAAGGTCTTCTGCGGCCGGTGCCGGCGGCTGCCAGGCGATGCGCGGCGCGCCCGCGACGCGGTAGCCCAGAGCGCGCGCGGCCAGCTCGCGGGAGCGGTCGACGACGTGGATGCGCGGGCCGAGCGTTTGCGCATCGTCGTAGGCCAAGCGCGCGAGCGGCTCGTAGGCCGAGCCGTCGCTGCGGTTGGCCAAGCCGTGGCGGCGGCCCTGCGGCGCCAGGCGGGCGGCACGCGTCACGAGGGCGCTCTTCACGAGCCCCTGCAGGTCGATGACGGCGTCATAGGGTTCGCGGCGCAGCTCCTGCCAGCAGCGAGTGAGTTCGGTGCGGCAACCGAGCGGCCGCTTTTTCCAGCGCCGCAGCGCAATGGGAATCACCCTGTCGATGCCGGCCAGGCAGCGCGCGAGCGGCACGAAGGCCTCCTCGAGCACCCAGTCGATGCGGGCTTGCGCCAAGGCGGCGTGAATGTCCGCGAGCACGGGCGCGGCATGCACCACGTCGCCGAGCGAGGACAGCCGCACGATCAGGACGCGCATGCGGGCCGGCGAGCAGCGTGTCGGGGGCCGGCCGGGCTCTGTGCGCCGGCCGGCTCAGTGCGCAGCCGCACTCACTTGGGCATCGGGCTTGACCGCACGCAGTGCGGCCATGAACTGTGCCTCGATGCGCTCGAGCGCGGCTTGGGTGTGGCCCTCGAAGCGCAACACCAGCACCGGCGTGGTGTTGGAGGCGCGCACCAGGCCAAAACCGTCGGCGTATTCGGCGCGCACGCCGTCGATGGTGATGATCTCGATGGCGCCTTTAAACGCCAGGCGGCCCTCTTCGACCTGCTGGCGCAGCTTGGCGACCACCTCGTGGTGCTCGCCTTCGGCGCAGGCGACGTTGAGTTCGGGCGTCGAAAAACTCGTCGGCAGCGCGTTGAGCACGGCGCTCGGGTCGGGGTGGCGCGAGAGGATTTCGAGCAGGCGGGCCGCCGTGTAGGTGGCGTCGTCGAAGCCGTACCAGCGCTCGCCAAAGAAAATGTGGCCGCTCATCTCGCCGGCGATCGGTGCGCCGATCTCCTTTAAGCGCGCCTTGATCAGCGAATGCCCGGTCTTCCACATGATCGGCTTGCCGCCGGCTGCGCGAATGGCTTCGCCCAGCCGCTGGCTGCACTTGACGTCGAAGATGATGGGCGCGCCCGGGTGGCGGGCCAGGATGTCGCGGGCGAACAGCATCAGCTGGCGGTCGGGGTAGATGTTCTGGCCGTCGGCCGTGACCACGCCCAGGCGGTCGCCGTCGCCGTCGAAAGCAAGGCCGAGGTCGGCGCGCGTTTCGCGCACGCTGCGGATCAGGTCGCGCAGGTTCTCCGGCTTGGACGGGTCCGGGTGATGGTTGGGGAAGTCGCCATCGACTTCGGTGAACAGCTCCGTTACGTGGCAACCGAGCGCGCGCAGGACGCCCGGCGCCGATGCGCCGGCGATGCCGTTGCCGCAGTCGACCACGACCTTCAGCGGGCGCGCGAGTTTGCAGTCGGAGACGATACGCTGGCGGTATTCGGCCAAGATGTCCATCGCCGCGCGGCGACCCTGGCCCTGGCGGTAGTCCTCGGCCTCGATGCGCCGCCGCAGCGCCTGGATGTCCTGGCCGAAGATGGCGCGCCCGGCGAGCACCATCTTGAAGCCGTTGTGGTCTTTAGGGTTGTGGCTGCCCGTGACCTGGATGCCGCTGGTGCAGCCATGCTGGCCGCGCGTGGCCGCCACGTAATACAGCATCGGGGTGGTCACCGCGCCGAGGTCGACGACGTCAATGCCGGTAGAGACCAGACCGCGGGTGAGTGCGGCCACCAGCGAGGGCCCCGAGACGCGGCCGTCGCGAGCGACCACCACTGCGCGTTCGCCAAGCGCGAGCGCGTCGGATCCGAAGGCGCGGCCAAGGTGTTCGGCCAAGCGCTCGTCGAGCGTGTCACCCACGACACCGCGGATGTCGTAGGCCTTGAAAATGTAAGCGGCAACCTGCATGGAAAAAAGTGACCTTTGCGATTTGCGGCAATTGTAGGGAGCCGCGAATCGTGGTCATGCCGATCAGCCACCGTAACCCCTGGAGCCGGGGCAAACCGAGATACGGGTACGCGGATTGCCGCTGACTTATTTCTTGTCTCTTTGTCTCGCGTGCCCGCAAAGAGCGCCCGAGCCATCGCTTGCCATGCACTCTCCCATGCCTGTCCTTCATGCCACCTTGCAGTCGAGCGCAGGAGCGCCCTTGTCGCGCCTTGTGCGGGTGGCAGTGGCAGCGGCGGCGCTTGCGCTGCTGGCCACTTGCGGTGGCGGCGACGACAAGGATCGCGCCACCGCCAACGGCGAGCCGGCGCGTGCTCAGGCGCTGGCCATCGCGACGCCCGCAGGCAGCAAGTGGTCCGCATTGATCCCGCTGCCCATCACGCCGTCTTCCGGGGCCAACCTGCCCAACGGCAAGTTGGTGTTCTGGTCCGCCAACGACCGCTTCAGTTTCGGCGGCACCGGGCAAACCTACACCAGCCTGTTCGACCCGGCAACGCTGACTGCCAGCGAAACCCTGGTGACGCAGACCGGCCACGACATGTTCTGCAGCGGCACCAGCAACCTGCCCGACGGCACCCTGCTCGTCAACGGCGGCGATGACAGCGCCAAGACAAGCCTCTACAACCCCTCGACGGGCGCCTGGGCCACGGGCGCGGCGATGAACATCCCGCGCGGCTACGAAGGCAACACCGTCCTGCAGGACGGCTCGGTGTTGACCCTGGGCGGCTCCTGGAGCGGCGGCAGCGGCAACAAGCATGGCGAACGCTGGAGCGCCGCCTCCGGCTGGACCCGCCTCACCGGCGTGCCGTCGGGGCCGATCGAAGCCCCCGACCCGGCCGGCGTCTACCGCGGCGACAACCACCTTTGGTTGTTCGCCGCGCCCAACGGCCAGGTGCTGCATGCCGGTCCGAGCGCCAACATGAACTGGATCTCGACCCAAGGCGTCGGGCAGATCGTCTCCGCCGGAACACGCGGCGACGACGTCTACAGCCAGAGCGGCAATGCCGTCATGTACGACATCGGCAAGATCCTGAAAATGGGTGGCTCGACCGCCTACGACAATAGGGCGGCAAGCGCAGCCAGCTACGTGATCGATGTCAACGCTGGTGTCTCGGTGCGCAAGGTCGCCTCCATGGCCTACCCGCGCATTTTCGGCAATGCCGTCGTGCTGCCCAACGGGCAAGTGGTCGTATTGGGTGGCCAGACCATCGGCAAGACGTTCTCGGACGACAACTCGGTGCTCGTGCCCGAACTGTGGGACCCGGTCAGCGAAACCTTCATGCCCCTGCCGCCCATGGCCGTGGGGCGCAACTACCACAGCATCGGCCTGCTCCTGCCCGACGGTCGCGTGCTCTCGGGCGGCGGTGGTCTGTGCGGCGCGACCTGCCCCGCTAACCACCCCAACGCCCAGATCCTCACGCCCAATTACCTGTTCAATGCCGACGGCACCGCCGCCACCCGACCGGTGCTGCAAACGGTGCCGGCCGAGGCCACGCACGGCACCACTGTCAACGTCGTCACCGGCTCGCCGGTGGCAACGTTTTCCTTGGTGCGCATGTCCTCGACCACGCACACCGTCAACAACGACCAGCGCCGCATTCCCTTGCAGTTTTCTGCCGGCAGCGGCAACAGTTACGCGCTGAGCATTCCAAGCAACCCGGGTGTGGTGCTGCCGGGCTATTACATGCTGTTCGCCATGAATGCCGATGGCGTGCCTTCGGTGTCCAAGCCGATCCGCATCACCGGCACGGGCGCACCGGTCCTCACGACGCCGGCCACACAGCACAGCGCTGTCGGCACGCCCGCCAGCATGCCGGTCACGGCCACGACGGCCAGCGGCACCTTGAGCTATGCGGCCATGGGCCTGCCGCCCGGCCTCGGCATCAACACTGCCACTGGCCTCGTGAGCGGCACCCCCACCACCGCCGGCCTGTTCACGGTCACCGTTTCGGCGAGCAACGGAGCAGCCACGACCAGCACCAACATGTCCTGGCGCGTTGAAGCCGCCGGCACCAGCACCGTTTCTCACGTCAAATTCGAGGCGATTTCCGAAATTAACGGCAATCCCTGGGCCAGCATGGCCGAGTTCAACCTGCTCGACTCCGCGGGCGCCGTCATGTCGCGCACCGGCTGGAGCGTAAGCGCCAGCAGTGCCGAAACGCGCAGCGAGAACGGCGCGGCCTCGCGGGCCGTGGACGGCGACCCCATTACCTTCTGGCACACGCAGTACGACCCGACCAGCACGCCCATGCCGCACTCTTTCACAGTGAACCTGGGTGGCGCGCGCATCCTCGGCGGCTTCAAGTACCTGCCGCGCCCCAATGCCTTCAACGGCACCGTCGCCAATTGGCGCTTCCACACCAGCTCCGACGGCGTCAACTGGACCCTGCTGACCCAAGGCACTTTCGCCAACACCGCCGCCGAGAAGACCGTCACCTTTGCCGCTGCGGCAAGCAACAGGCCGCCGACCATTGCGGCGGTTCCCAACCCGAGCCATGCGGCCGGACAGAACCTGACGCTGTCGCTCAGTGCGAGCGACCCCGACGGCGACCCGCTCAGCTTCTCCGCCACCGGGCTGCCACCCGGACTCGTGCTCAACACCGCCTCGGGCGTCATCAGCGGGCAGCCGAGCGCGTCGGGTACCTACGGCGTCACGGCGCAAGTCGCCGACGGCCGCGGCGCCAGCGCGAGCACCTCCTTCTCGTGGACCATCACGTCCGCCGACTTCGCGATCGCGCCGGTGGCCGCACCGCCGCTCGCCTCCGGCGGCACCGCCAGCTTTGCGGTTTCGAGCAATGGCGGCAGCGGCGTACGCTTTCGCTGGAACTTCGGCGATGGCTCGCCCGAGACGGCCGACTCCACCTCGACCTCCATCACCCACACCTACACGGGCGCCGGTCTCTACGCCGTCACCGTGACCGCCACCGACGCCGCTGGCAACGTCAAGACCCTGCGCTTCAACCAGGCGGTCTACACCGCAGCTTTGGGCACCGCGCGCCCGGTCGCCTCGTCCAACGTGGTGCTCGAAACCCGCAGCGGCGCCAGCGCCCGCGTCTGGCTCGTCAACCAGGACGCCGACAGCGTGAGCGTGTTCGACACGGCCAACTCCGCCAAGCTCGCCGAAGTCGCCGTCGGCCTTGCGCCGCGCAGCCTCGCGGTGGCACCCGACGGCCGCATCTGGGTGGCCAACAAGGGCTCGTCCTCGCTCAGCGTCATCAGCCCCACCACGCTGGCCGTGGTGCAGACCGTGGCCACGCCGCGCGCCTCCATGCCGTACGGCATCGCGTTCGCGCCCGACGGCTTGGCCGCCTACCTCACGCTCGAAGCCACCGGGCAAGTGCACAAGCTCAACGTCAGCTCCGGCGCCGTGATCGCCAGCGCCAACGTGGGCGCCGCACCGCGGCACCTGAGCATCGCCGCCGACAGCAGCCGCGTGCTGGTGTCGCGCTTCATCACGCCGCCCTTGCCGGGCGAAGGCACGGCGACGGTGCAAACCGAATCGGGCGGCGTCAAGCGCGGCGGCGAAGTGGTCGTGCTCAATGCGGCGCTCGCCATCGAGCGCACCATCGTGCTCGAGCACAGCGAAAAGGCCGACAACACCCTGCAAGGCCGCGGCATTCCGAACTACCTGGCTGCAGCGGTGATTGCCCCGGACGGCCGCGCCGCCTGGCTGCCTTCGAAGCAGGACAACATCAAGCGCGGCAGCCTGCGCGACGGACAGAACATCGATTTCCAAAACACCGTGCGCGCCATCAGCTCGCGCATCGACCTCACCTCGATGGCCGAAGACCATGCTGGGCGCATCGACCACGACAACTCGAGCCTCGCCTCGGCTGCTGTGTTTCACCCGAGCGGCGCCTACCTCTTTATCGCGCTACAGACCAGCCGCCAGGTTGCGGTGGTCGACCCAGTGGGCAAGCGGGAGATCCTGCGCTTCGACGCCGGGCGCGCGCCCGATGGGCTCACTGTCTCGCCCGACGGGCTCAAGCTCTACGTCAACAACTTCATGGACCGCAGCCTGGGCGTGTTCGACCTCACGCGCCTTGTGAATTTCGGCGAGCTGGTCGTCACTGCACAGGCCTCGGTGGCCGCCGTCACCACCGAAAAGCTGAGCGCGCAGGTGCTTGCCGGCAAGCGGCTCTTCTACGACGCCCGCGACCCGCGCCTGGCGCGCGACGCCTACATGAGCTGCGCCTCCTGCCACAACGACGGCGGCCAAGATGGCCGCGTCTGGGACATGACGGGCCAGGGCGAAGGCCTGCGCAACACCATCGCCCTGCGCGGTCGCGCCGGTGGCCAGGGCTTCAAGCACTGGAGCGCCAACTTCGACGAAGTTCAGGACTTTGAAGGCCAGATCCGCAGCCTCTCGCAGGGCAGCGGCCTGATGAGCAACGCCGACTTCAACACCGCCACGCGGTCTCAGCCGCTGGGCACTGCCAAGGCCGGCGTGAGCCTCGACCTCGACGCCCTGGCCGCCTACGTGGCATCGCTCAACGCCTTCGACCCTTCGCCATGGCGCAACGCCGACGGCAGCCTCACGGCCGCGGGCACGGCCGGCAAGACGGTGTTCGATGGCCGCTGCGCTTCGTGCCACTCGGGCACCGCCTTCACCGAAAGCGCCGCAGGCAACCTGCGCGACATCGGCACGCTCAAGGCGTCGAGTGGCAATCGCTTGGGTGCGCCGCTTGCCGGCATCGACACCCCCACCCTGCGCGATGCGTGGGCCAGCGCGCCCTTCCTGCACGATGGTTCGGCCGCAAGCATCACCGCGGCCGTCCAGGCACACACCGCCGTCACGCTAAGTGCGGCCGAGCTGGCCAACGTGGCGGCCTTCGTGCAACAGATCGGGCGCGAGGAAACGTCGGCCGGCGCTGCCCCGAGCGGCATCGCCTACGTCAAGCTCGAGGCCCTCACCGAAATCAACGGCAACCCCTGGGCCTCGATGGCCGAGTTCAACCTGCAGGACACCGGCGGCGCCTTGCTGGCCCGCACCGGCTGGGTGGTAAGCGCCGACAGCGCCGAGACGCGCAGCGAGAACGGCGCGGCCACGCGGGCCGTGGACGGCGACCCCAACACCTTCTGGCACACGCAGTACGACCCGACCAGCACGCCCATGCCGCACAGCTTCACGGTGAACCTCGGCACGAGCCGCGTCGTGGGCGGCTTCAAGTACCTGCCCAGGCCAGGCGCCTTCAACGGCACCATCAAGACTTGGCGCTTCTCGACCAGCCCGGACGGCATCGCCTGGACGCAAGTCGCTGCAGGCAGCTTCGCCTCCGACGCCACCGAGAAGACCGTCACCTTCGCCGCGCCCGCTGCCAACCAGCCCCCGAGCCTTGCGGCCGTAGCCAATCGCAGCGACACAGTCGGCACCGCCGTGACGCTGGCGCTCGCCGGCAGCGACGCCGACGGCGACCCGCTCACCTATTCGGCCACCGGCCTGCCGGCGGGCATGAGCCTCAACACGGGCACCGGCGCGATCAGCGGCACGCCGACCACCGCCGGCACCTACAGCGTGACGGCGCAGGTCGCCGACGGCCGCGGCGGCGCCGCAAGCAGCGCCTTCACCTGGACCATCAATGCCTCGACCGCGCCGCCCGCCGCCGGCTCGGTACGTTTCGTCAGGCTCGAAGCCATCTCCGAAATCAACGGCAACCCCTGGACCTCGATGGCCGAGTTCAACCTCATCGACGCCAGCAGCGTGAACATCCCGCGCACCGGCTGGGTGGTGAGCGCCGACAGCGTCGAGACGCGCAGCGAGAACGGCGCGGCCACGCGGGCCGTGGACGGCG